>CAYVWS010000117.1:0-7981 GCA_964455535.1 uncultured Ignavibacteriales bacterium
GTCGAAGCCAGCGCCAGCGCCAATGGAACAATTACCCCAAACGGGACATTTACCGTCATCTATGGCGATGACCTGAATTTCACTATGTCGCCGACCGGTCAGGGATATCTGATAGATTTGTTTGTGGATGGTCAGTCGGTTGGTCCGCAGTCGTCGTATTCGTTCACCGATATCGACGCCAACCATACGATCTTCGCGCTCTTCAACGATTCGACATTTTTGCCGACTCAGCAGTATTCGGCTGACATCATGTTCCTCCAGACAACCGATCTGGATCAGGACAATTTCACCGACATCGTGTACTCTTCAAGCGGCGTCGCACCCGACGAGGTCGCGGGGCTGTGGGTTGCCTACGGCAAGCCGGGCGGCACATTCGAAGCCCCGATCCGCATACTCAAGGCCCGTCGTACTCCCATGGCCTTCGGGTTCATCAATGCCGATACCGTGATCGATATCGCGGCTGTAGGCGGAGTCGACGGTCAGCAATTCTATAGAGTATTCAACCACCTTGATCGAACCTTCACCGTCGACTCGCAGGCGTATGCAGGCGCGGTCGCCAATTCAATTGTGGCCGGGTATCTCAACGACGATTCCTATATCGACTTCCTATTGGGCAACGGCACCATCATCTACGGCGGCCAGAACGCCAGCGCCGCGCAGGCGCAGATTGTTCTGAATGCCAGTTCTCTCAATGTCGGTGACTTCAATCACGACGGTAAGACCGACCTGGCGGCCGGCGACGGCGATTCGATTCGCATTTTGCTCTCCGACGGCAACGGCAATTACGTGCAGTCGGCGGTGTATGATGCCGGACACAATCTGAGTCCGATTCCGCCGGTACGGTCGGTGGCCGATCTGGACAAAGATGGCAAGCTCGACATCGCTTCGGTGGTGTTGATGCAGGAAACACCCGAATTAAAAAGCTATGTCACGGTGGCCTTCGGCGACGGCCTTGGCGGCGTTCGTTCGGTGTACACGCGCGAGATCGATGGGTACGCTGTCAATGCGCAGATTGCCGATGTCGATCGCGATCACAATCTGGACGTAGTATCCTCATGCGGCTCCAATCCGGAGCAACGCGTGATCGTTCTATACGGCGACGGCGCCGGTGATTTCCCGCGGATGTCGGAGACAAGTTACCCGACCGCACCCGGAACAACCTTGGCAATTGGAACCGGCGATCTGGATCGTGACGGAAACCCCGACTTCGTGACCGGCGGCTATCAAGGGCCGGCCCCGATTTCCATCATGTATAGCACGCCCCCCGACGCCAATGTGCTGGTCGACGAAATGGTCGTCACCGTTTTTTCAGGGGTGACGTCGGCGACTAACCGTTCCAATCGCGTTGGGTCCGGCAGTCCTGAAGTCAACCTGACGGTGACCAATCCCGAAGACTTCGAAATTTCCAAGAACAGTTCAACCGTGTCAGGATCGTACTACTGGCTGCTTGATGCCGACAACAATCTGGTTGTCGACAATCGCACTATCGACTACAATCTCGAAGAAGGCGAATACGAAATCATTGTCCATACCGAACCGGGAGCGACAAATCCGACCTATGCGGTCGTGGTAGGTATCGATGGCTCACAACAAGCCACGGTCGGAAAAAACGAAGGCAGCGATAATCTTGCCAACGCCGCCTCACCCAATAGTCTGGACTCCCAGATTTACTATTTCCGCGTCGAGGCCATTCCGGCTATCGATCCGCAGAGCGGTGAGCCGACTTCAAATTCGCAGCCGATCGTCAGCTGGCCGCATTTGCTGCCACCCGGATCATCGTCGACCACGTATGATTTCCAGTTGTCCCGCTATACCGATTTTCGCACGATCGAAGACGAAGCAACCGGTCTGCCGACCACGGAGCACCTGGTTTCGCACAAACTGCTGACCGACAAAGTTTACTTCTGGCGTGTGCGGGAAGTCGATGCCGCCGGCAGTGGGCAGACCGTTGGCCAGTGGAGCCACCATTATTCACTGTATATCGTGCCGGGCTGCTGCTCGGGCGTCACCGGCAACATCGATTGCGATCCTCAGGACTTAGTCGACATCGCCGATCTGGCCGCGCTCATCGACCATCTCTTCATCAGTCTGGGCCCGCTGTGCTGCGAGGGTGAAGCGAACGTCGACGGTCAGGATGGAGTCGATGTCACCGATCTGGCCGACCTGATCGCCAACATTTACTTCGATCCTGAGTATCATGTGATCGTCAACTGTCCTCAGTGATCCGATAGATTCTTTGATGTAGAAACGGGAGTGTCACCGCGGTGACACTCCCGTTTTCGATTATCGCCTTTGATTGGGCTTTGGCTACTTCTTCGAAAAGAAGAGGCGCCCCAATATCATCTCGGCCGGACAAATCTTGGTAATGGAAGACTGCACGAGATTGAATCCGACAAAAGCCGCCAGCAAGAGCCCCCAAGGGGAGACAAACCAGTACAAAGCCAGTGAAATAAGCACGAGTGTCCCCGCCAACAGACGAATTGATCTTTCCAACGTCATACTCTGCCTCCTTGAAATTAGTACTCTTCGGGCATAGCCGGTCCTGAGGGCGGCGCGATGCCGGTCAGCCGCTGCACCAGACCGTCGTTTTGATTAATTTTGTACTGCGCAAATATCTCCGCCGCCTTGCGGGCTTCGGTCATACGGCCGACTTGTCCGAGGGTCGACACCAGCTTGCGAAACGCCAGCGCGCTGTTGGCGTTCATGTAGAACGCCGCCCACATATGATTGATACCCTGCTCGATCAGTTGATTGTCTTTGTGTCGTCGGCCAAGCTCGGTCAGCACCAAACCATAATCCGACTCATATGCCTGATTGGTCGGATTCTTCTGAAGAAAGATTGCCAGCGTATCGCGAAGCCGCGTGATAACTTGTTCGCCTTTGGCCGAATCGCCGCGACGGTCATACACGCCCGTTTCCTGCAGCGGCAATTGCCAGTATTCAGGATATCTCGCGGCAACGAACTCGGCTAAATCCATTCCTTTCGCCGTGTCGCCCCGTCGCATCAATTCGTCGAAAATATTGCTCGCGTTGTAGCCGTACGTGACCACCACGCTCGTCGCATTTTCGTCCCGGCACACGCGCGAGTCGGAAAAACCGTCGTGACGAAACACATTGTAGTACAAATCAAGTCCCTTGTCGGCGTCGATTCCGTTGGCCACGATATCGCGCTCCAGTCGATAGATCAGACCGGTCGCCACCGCCCGTTCGCGGAGTTTGAGCGGCGAGTCGCCATACGGCGGCGCGGTAAAGCAGATCGGATACCGCCAGCGATTTTCGAGCACCACGTCGTCAACCACCATTTGCGGCACAGTCACTACCCGATTGGCCTTCTCGTCGACATAAGGCAGCAGCCATGACTGACGTCCTCGTGCCCTATCGGTAAACGGCTTGGCTGGATGCACTTCGCCCGGATTATCCGGATCGGTCTGAATAAGGATCTGATCTTTGGTGAGCGACATCGGCACACCGTGCTGATCTTTGCGCTGCCAGATATACCAGTCGGCGCCCAACAGAGACAGATTGGCGATTCGGATATCTTTGCGGAAGTCGTAGACTTCCTGCAGCGCCCACAACGGATAGGTGTCGTTGTCCCCCGAAGTGAAGAGAACCGCGTCTTTCTCGCAACTCTGCAGCGTATTGTAGGCGTAGTTGTAAGCGATGTGGTTAGCCGAGCGGTCGTTGCGATAGTAATTCCGGCCGAAGGTCATGGTCGGCACCAGTACCAACAGGCAGCAGGCCACCACGGCCGGTCGTGCCAGAGGGGAATTGTTGGCGTTGAGCGCTTTGAACAATGTCTTTCCAAGCGCCGCTATCCCGACACCGATGGCAATACCGAAAAACATGTACGCCAGCTGGAAGAAATAGTCGCGGTCACGGACTTCAAGATAGGCATCCTGTGTCCGGAAATTGTACTGGGTGCCGTCGGCAAAGTTCATATAGAGTACCAGCCCGACCGAGGTCAAAAGCAGCAACACTGCAAAGGGAAGGCCGGCCTCGGGCCGCCGTTTAGCCAGTTTCCAGACACCGAACAAACCGAGCGCGAACAGCGGGAGAAAACTCCAGCCGCCGCTGGCATATTGAGTTTCGAAATATCCCCAGAAACCCATATGGGGATGACGACCAAACTGATTGGCCAGCTCTCCGCGTCGTTCGAACATGCGGGAGACCATCGACTGATTCCCGTACTGCTTTCGATCGAGAAAATTAACCAGCGTATTGAAATCGCGGTCCGGATTGCCCATGTCGATGCGCGGATTTTGTGTCGAGCGCACCGGAAGATAGGCATTGACTGAAAAGCCCATGAATCCAACCAGAATAATCGCGAACGCCACTTTCCAGTCAAAATGAAGTTTCAGCTTGCGGGCGATCCACGTGAAAAACAGAATCACAATGACCGTGCTCGGCAGCGCGTACATAAACCACCGGTAGCCAATCATCAGCGTCGACAGTCCGACAATGCCGATCACCACCGCCCAATTGAGCTTGTCCCGCAGCATCCAGAAAACAACCAAACCGACAATGAGCGACAAGAACGCAAAAATTCCTGCGCCGTTGGCGATCTGTGAACAGCCAAGCACAAGCAGGAGTTCAAATCCTCCTAGTCCGCACAGAATAGCATAGTCGCGCGGCGTGGCATTACTTTGGAACATGAAGACAATCGCGGCGAATGGAACCACGAGAAACGGCATCTGATGGAACCCCAAACTCAGGACCGCCAGGTACATAGTCAGAAGCATCGTGTGTGTGCCTTTTTCGGTTCCGCGATATTCGATATACCGAAGCACCAGCCAGAAGAGTACCATCGCCATACAGCCAAGCACGCCGCCAGTCTCGAATTCGACCGCATTGGCCCAGTTGCTGTCACCAAACGCCACCAAAAAGGCGCCGGTAATACCGCCCAGGTAGGTCAGCGCCTTACCAAGAAACATCTCGCTTTCGTTAACAAACATCCGGATCAGCCGCACCGCTGCCAGATAGGCGAACATCGCCCCGAGGGCAGTCGTCGTCACCGAGAAGAGATTCATCCGCCAGGCGATATCGTCGACCGTCGGCAGCATGGAAAAGACGCGGCCAAACAGGACCAACAGCGGGTATCCGGGTTGATGCGGAATTCCCAAAATCCGGCCGCAGGCGGCAAATTCACCGCAGTCCCAGAAGGAGATGGTTCGCTGGACAGTCATCGCATAGACTATCCACGCCACCAAAAAGACCCCGGCGGCGATGGCTGCATTCACACGATCGAATGGTTTACGGTCGCTTGACAAGAAATCTGACACTCAATCCTCCACTGGGCTGCACATCGAAAGCTTTGCTATTGTACACCCGGTTATCCAAATCGTCGTGCCGGGCGCGAACGGGAATATACGAGAGTATTGGCGTTGGAAAAAGAGAGAACGAAGGATCAGTTTTCGCCGAGGTACGCCTTGCGTACTTGCTCGTTTTGAGCAATCTCGGCCGCCGGCCCATGAAACGTAATCGTGCCGGTCTCCAAAACATACGCATAGTGGGCTACTTTGAGCGCCATATGCGCGTTTTGCTCGACCAACAGTATAGTCAGCCCTCGCTCTTTGTTGATTTCGACAATCGTCTCGAAAATCGCTTTGACCAGTATCGGCCCAATGCCGAGCGACGGTTCATCCAAAAGCAACAGCTTGGGTCGCGCCATCAATGCTCTGCCGATTGCCAGCATCTGCTGTTCGCCGCCGGATAACGTGCCGCCCGGCTGGTCGAGGCGTTCTTTCAGACGGGGAAAAAGCTTGAAGATATAGTCGAGATCTTCGCGAAAGGCATGACGGTCGTTTCGCAGGAATGCCCCCATTTCGAGATTCTCTCGGACACTCAGGTTGGCGAAAATCATCCGCCCCTCCGGCGACTGCGACACTCCGGCGGCTACTATCTTGTGCGGCGGAATGTTGCCGATCTCCTGCCCCCACAAGCGAATCGATCCGCCGCAGACTTTCGCCAATCCCGACACCGCCCGCAGGGTCGTGCTCTTGCCGGCTCCGTTGGCGCCAAGCAGGGTCACAATCTTGCCCGATTCTACATGAACGGTAATCCCCTTGAGCGCCGCAATCGCGCCGTACTTGACTTTGAGGTTTGTGATTTCAAGCATCAGGTCGCTGCCTCTCCGAGATATGCCTCGATCACTTTCGGATGTCGCTGAATCTCTTCGGGGCTGCCCTCGGCGATCTTGACCCCGTAATCGATCACCGATATCCGCTCGCAGACACCCATGATGACCCGCATGTCATGCTCGATCATCAGAATAGCGATATTAAATCGTTTTCGAATCGATTTGATCAGCTCCATCAGCTCGACTTTTTCCGACGGATTCATACCCGCCGCCGGTTCATCCAAAAGCAACAAGCGCGGCTGGGTCGCAAGCGCACGCACAATCTCAAGTCGCCGCTGGTCGCCGTAGGGCAGCGATGTCGACGGCTCGTCCATTACCTCGGTCAGTCCGAAAATATCGAGCGCTTCTACAATGGTCTCACGAACCGCTTTTTCGCACTTACGGCACTTACTCAGGTCGGCCGCCGCATGGGCGAATCCGTAGTCGATCACTTTCGCCTGCGCCACTTGCGCTGATTCAAAGACAGAAAGCGAGGGACACAGGCGAATATTTTGAAATGTCCGCGCGATGCCGAGCTTGGAGATTTCAAACGGTTTGCGCCCGAGAATACTCTGACCGTTGAACTTGATATCACCTTCAGTCGGACGATAGAATCCGGTGATCATGTTGAACACCGTCGTCTTGCCCGCGCCGTTGGGGCCGATCAGTCCGCAGAGGCCGTCGGAGGGAATCTCCACCGCCAATTCAGAGACTGCCGTCAGGCCGCCAAATCGCATCGTACAGTTCTGAAGCGACAAAATACTCTGGCTCATGACTCAGTCCCTGCCGCCTTGGTTGACCTGGCCCGGCGATTCCAAAGTTTCTTAAGCCATTCACCGCGTCCGAAAAGTCCTTGCGGACGAGTAATCATGATGACCACCAGCGCCAGCGAGTAAATCACCATCCGGTATTCGGCGATGGCGCGAAGGGCTTCGGGCAGGATAGTCAGAAGCACCGCCGAAAGGATAACGCCGACCGTATTCCCCATGCCGCCCAGAATCACCATGACAACCAGCTCGATCGATTTGACAAATCCGAACTGCGACGGGTTGATATACGTAACGAAGTGCGCATAGAGCCCGCCCGCCATCCCGGCAAAGAATGCCCCCATGACAAAGGCCACGACTTTGTAGTAGGTCGAGTTAATGCCCATTGCCTCGGCCGAAATTTCGTCGTCGGCCACCGCCAGAAACCCCTTGCCGTAGGTTGATCTGACAAGGTTGGTGATCATGAAAATCAGAATCGCGGCCAGACAGAACACCCATGCGAAATTGGTGAATTTGGGAATGCTTGTGAAACCGCGCGCTCCTCCGAGAAAATCCATACTCTGAATAATGACACGAATAATCTCGCCGAACCCAAGCGTCACAATAGCGAGGTAGTCGCCTTTGAGGCGAAGACTCGGAATGCCTACAAGAATGCCGAAAATCGCGGCCACAATTCCGGCGATCAGAAGTGCCGCCAGAAACAAAATATTTCCGCCGAATGTCCCCGGTTCGGCCTTCATCACCGCGGTCATGTAGGCCGCCGTATATCCGCCGATAGCCATGAACCCGGCATGACCGAGCGAGAACTGCCCGGCGAAGCCGTTAATAAGATTCAAGCTCGACGCCAGAATGATGTTTATCCCGATGAAGATAAGAATCGTGTAGTAGTACGGATTCATCTGATCGGTGAATTGCGCCAGAATCAGACAGACGAATATCGCCGCAAACAACAGGACCTTTGGTTTTTGGTCTTGCCAGAGTGCGTTCATACTTTCTCCGACTCCCGCTTGCCCAAAAGTCCCGACGGACGGAACAGCAAGATCAGAATCAAAATCGAGAAAGCAATCGCGTCGCGATAGATCGGCGAGATATATCCGGT
>CAYVWS010000118.1:0-7974 GCA_964455535.1 uncultured Ignavibacteriales bacterium
GTGGACCGGCCGGTCAAAGAAATAGCTGGTGATGAGCTGGATCATTGAGGGGTCGCCGCCGCCATTTTCGCGCAGGTCGATAATCAGCGCCCGGCAGTTCGAAACCAGATTCATAGCCGCTACCGCGGTCGGTCCGGCAATATCAGACTCGTAGAAGTTCTGCAGGTCAATAAGCCCAATGTTGCCCGGCAAGATTTCAACCTTTTTGAATCCGAAATTGGCTGGCTTGCCGTTTTCGAAGCGTCGGCGACGGCTCTCGTCGGCCGATATCGAGTCTTCACGTCCTGCGGGTGGCTGGTCGGCCGGCTCAACCCAGAGGTGACCGTCGTGGGTGACACTCCGCAGGTCGGCCGTGAGCCGTTCGGAAAACGGCGCGATATGGTCAAGCGAGTCGTAGACACCCTTCTTGAGATTCTGCGTCAGAATGTCGGAGACTTTTCTGGCTTTGTCCGGGAAAACATACATCCGGGCCAGAAGCGCCCCGACCGAGTCAACAATTGCCTTTCGATCCGTCGCCGAAATCGCTCGGTCTTCGCCGCCCTGCGAGCCGGTCGGGCTTTGCGCGTGCGAAGTGTTCGGCGCGAGCATGCTCATTGTCATAACCAACGCCGCCAAAGCCGCTGTCCAATAATTCACGGGGGTACTCCTTCTCTCTTCCAGTAAATGACACTGGCTACAGATACGGCAGTCTTTGAGGCCAGGTTTCAGGCATTGTACAGGCGTGACGAAAAACATGAAGGCGACAAACCGGAGGGTTGGTCTGCCCGATGTCGCAAATGGTCTTGTATTCCCGGTGAAAATTGATATTATTGGTCCATGACAGAACTTCGTCCGCAGCTCATGGCCATGATCGCACGAATTGCCGCTCGCGGCTGGGCGCCTGCGACGGCGGGAAACTACAGTATCCGGCTTGGCTCCGACCCGATCCGACTGCTGATTTCTCCGTCCGGCACCGACAAGACGCTCCTGCGCGACGAAGATCTACTCGAAGTATCTGATCGGGCGGAAGTCCTCTCCGGAAGCGGCAAAACGTCGGCTGAAACGTTGCTCCATGTTGTCACCTATCAGGAGCGGCCGGCGATGTCGGTGCTGCATGTGCATACCGTCTGGAACACGATCATTTCAGAAGATTTTGCGCGCGTTGGGGCAGTCGAAATTTCCGGCTACGAAATTCTAAAGGCGCTTGAGGGTGTGACAACCCACGAGCACACCGAGCGAATTCCGGTCTTTGAAAATTCGCAGGACATGTCGGCCCTCTCGCAGAGGGTTAAGGCCGAATTGAAACGAGATCAGTCGGTCAAAGCATTTCTGCTGGCGGGTCACGGCCTTTATACATGGGGAAAAACGCCTGCTGACGCCTATCGTCATATCGAGGCATTGGAGTTCTTGTTTGAAGTTCTGGTTCGCCAGAATCAGATACAGTCCAAAGGAGGAAAGCGCTCATGGCCAGCGTACGTGTCCCCGAGTTGAGTCGCGAAATCACAGAGCCGTCGGAAATCAAAGCGTACCTGGCCACTGTCGGCATTGGGTATGAACGCTGGGACACCAACCACGACTTATCCGACACCGTCCCGGCTGAGAAAATTCTCAATTCCTATGCCGAAGAAATTGAACAGTTGAAGGCCTCCGGTGGGTATGTGACCGCCGATGTGATCGATGTCAAGCCCGATACCCCCAATCTTCAGGTCATGCTCGACAAATTCAACCGCGAACACTGGCACGACGAAGACGAAGTGCGGTTTATTATCGAAGGGCGCGGCATTTTTCACATCAATCCGAAAACCTCACCGGTGGTCGCGATCGAAGTCGGCAAAGGTGATCTATTGAGAGTACCTGCCGGCACTCTTCATTGGTTTGATCTTTGCGGCGATCGGCGCATTCGCGCCATTCGGTTGTTCCAGGATCCGACCGGCTGGACGCCCCACTACTCAGAAAGCGACAAAGAGAAGGGGTATATGCCGGTCTGTTTCGGATACACCTTTATCCCGCCGCAACTGCAGTCGTTGTAAAGTGACTGTCTGCGTGAAAGTAATTTTGCTGGACATCGAAGGCACCACCACTCCGGTCGATTTCGTATTCGGTACGCTCTTCCCCTATGCCCGGAAACGACTGCAAGAAATGTCGGCCGCGGAGTTCGACGCCGACGACTTGCTCAAGATATACGCCGAATTTAATCAGGACGGCAATCCGCAGAAACCCGCTATCACCGAGGGCCCGGTACCGTATCTGCAGTGGCTGATGGATCAGGATCGAAAGTCGACGGCATTAAAGAGCATTCAGGGAAAGATCTGGAAGACGGGGTACGAAGACGGCACACTCAAGAGCACACTCTTCCCTGACGTTGTCCCCGCTATCAAATCGTGGAGAGCGGACGGGAAACGTATCTGCATCTACTCGTCGGGCAGTGTACTCGCTCAGAAATTGCTATTCGCGCACACAGAAGAAGGCGACCTGAGTTCTTACATCGATGGCTATTTCGATACCGAAACAGGCCCGAAGAAAGAGACGACCAGCTACCGGCGTATCGCCGATATCCTCGAAGTGATGCCTGCTGAGATTCTCTTTGTGTCTGACTCGGCTGAAGAATGCAAAGCCGCCGGCTCAGCCGGGTGCCTGGTACGGTTCTCAGTCAGACCGGGGAACAAAGTCGTGCCGTCGGAGTTTGTAGCTGTACACAATTTTCAGGAGATTGCGCTTTGACCAAGAATGTCGGATCAGATGCCGTTCGGGCGATGCGACCCACGCGGCAGGACTTTGATTTTACCGCCCCCGCGCTGCGCGAAATTTCGCTGCGCGTGGCCGCAGTCAACGGTATCAATCTGGGGCAGGGTGTCTGCCAGACGCCTCCGCCGCCTGAAGTACTCATCGCGGCCCAACAGGCGATTGCCGATGGTCACAATCGTTATGCTCCGGCGCAGGGGATCGCTGAACTGCGCGAAGCGCTGGCTAAGAAATTTATCTCGTTCAATCGCCTGCCGATCACCGCAGATAATATCATAGTGACCGCCGGGGCGACCGGGGCATATGAATCAGTCGTGCAGACTCTACTCGAGCCGGGCGACGAAGTCATTCTCTTTCGTCCGTTCTACCCCTATCACCGCAACGCCACCCTTCGCGCCAGAGGTGTGATCAAAACATGCGCGATGCATTTCCCCGACTGGAGTTTTTCGCGCGACGAGTTTTTGAAGTGCTTTACGCCTAAAACCAAATTGGTCGTGATCACTACCCCCAACAATCCGACGGGCAAGATTTTCAGCCGGGAGGATCTGGAGTGGATCGGCCAGACCGCCGCCGAGCGCGGCGTGTGGTGTGTCGCCGACGAAGTGTATGAGTATCTCACATATGATGGTCGCGAGCATGTCTCAATGGGGAGCATTCCGGGACTGGCCGATTCGGTGATTACGCTCGGCTCGTATTCAAAAACATTTTCGGTAACCGGATGGCGGGTCGGGTATATTGTCGCGCCGATCTCGCTGGTGAACCAACTTCGCACCGTGTCTGATCAACTCTATGTCTGCGCGCCGACACCGCTGCAGCATGCTACTTTGCGGGCGTTGACAGAATTGCCGCAGTCGTACTACGACGATATGCGCAAGATGTATCACACCAAACGCACGCTCATGGCGGAGGCGCTGACCAAAGCAGGATTCGAATTTCAGTCACCGGAAGGCGCGTACTACATATTGACCTCAACCCACCACAATTTCCCCGGCCAAACCGCAGGGGAAGTCCTCGATCAGATGATCGCCAAATGTGGTATCGGCGCGGTGCCGACGGTGGATTTTGTCGGTCCGGAGATCGCAGCCGACCGCTCACGCGATCATCTACTGCGGTTTTGTTTTTCGGTGCCGGATGAAGTATTGCACGAAGTCGGAAAACGACTGAGTCGACTGTAGCAACCGTTCAGTAGATCACGACCACGCCGCGGTCGCGCAGGACCGCCACAATTGAGTCGGTTGTTGATGCCGCGAGCGGATTTCCGGTCAGCCAGATAGAATCACTCACGGTCAACCCGGCGTTATTCCCAAGCGAAGTAATATCGCTAATCGAATTGCCCGCGAGGGAAACATGATCAAGTCTGGTCATCGTCTGAATTGGGCCGATATCTACGATCGCGTTGTTGTCCAGATTCAGGGTGCTTACTTCAGTCAGCAGATCAATTGCCGAAATATCTGAAATGCCGTTATTGGCTGCGTACAGCACCTGTAGTTTTTGCAGTGACGCAAGCGGACCGAGGTCGATGACGAAATTGTTCCACATGCGGAGCGCGATCAGATTCCGGCAATGCTCGATTCCCGCTAGCGTGTAAATATGCTGGTTCCAGATGTTGAAGTGACCAAACGTAAGCATGTCCGAACGCAGAATATCTTCTGTCGGCTTGCCGATATAGAATCTGACGATTCGTTCAAATGAAGTATCGGCTATCGTGATCGGATAGTCGTCGATACAAGTAACGGTGACGATATTCGAACTCCCCGATTCGTTCCCCTTCTCATCGCGCGATCTGATGGCAAAGTAGTACGTAGAGTCAGCTAACAATCCCGTTACCGTGAACGAGTCGACTGACTGCGAAATGCCCGGTGTCGGCAGGCCGACGCCTGCGGTCGCAGATTTCCACAGCGAGTCAGTGATCCATTGAAGTGAATAGCGAAGGTCGTAGGCGGTCGCTCGACCGGAGTCGCCGTCGTCGCCGCGCGCGGTCCATCGCAGCGACACAGTAGCGGTGTCGAACCGGACCATTTGAAGGTCACTTACGGCTGCGGGTGGGGTGTGGTCCTGTGTTATGTCGTCGCCGTCGATCCCTCCGCCGGATTTGGAACAGGATGTTGCCAGGGCAGCCAGGCACCAGGCGATAAAGCCGACAGCGAGATATCGTCTTGGAAGAATTTTTGTCATGTGTCACTCAACATGCACAAGTTGCTCCAAGATAATTCCTATAGACCGTTTGTAAAGGGGAAACAGATTTCAGGACAACGAAGGTCGGATTTGCAGGGCCGGATTGCCAACCAACAAAGAGACCACCTCACACCAAGGGTGAGGTGGCTTCACAAATTGCTTTGGGGATCGACGATGGGTGCGGTCTCGCTACATTGCTTTGGCGCTGCCGTGCTCGAAGCGTCGACCGACAAAGTAGAAGGCGATTGCGACAATCACGATCATGATCGTCATCGCGCCGAAATAACTTCCGGGAGCCATATCGGTGTAGTAGCGCGAGAAAATTCCGGCGAGAATGTCGCCCAAGAAGACGGTGCAGAGCCAGAGGCCGGTGATCATTGATTTCATCGAATCGGGGGCTTCTTCAAAGGCCAGTTGCAGACCGACCACCGAAATACACAGCTCAGCCGCAGTGATGAGGATGTACGCGACAACTTCCCAAAGGATTGATACTTTTTGAGTGACACCGATAAACCCGGCAACGGTCATAACACCCATGCAGAGTGCGACAAGGCCGAAACCGATCAGCATTTTCTTGGGCGAGGCCAGCCGTTTCTTGTCGGTATCGGTTTTTGACCAAACCCAGGCCGCCAGCGGTGTCATCAGGACAATCAGCACCGGATTAAAGCCCTGAATCTGGTCGGGGGCCATGGCGCCGAACGGCGTATCGAGAATCATGTAATCACGGGCAAATAGTGTCCATGTGGAATATGACTGATCGAAGATCGACCAGAAGAAAACTACCAGCAAGAAGAGTCCGGAAAGACGCCACAAGACTTTGAATTCTGCGCGCTTTTGTTCCGGTGTGCGTCGCGCCTGCATCGCTTTTTTGGCTTCTTCAACCGGATAAAACCGCTTTCCGAAGTAGAACAAACCGAGCGCAACCACCATGAGAACAGTTGGCGCGATGAAGGCTGCACCATACCCATACCAATCGCGAATCTTCGGAAGCACAAGCGTCGTCGCCGCCGCGCCGATATTGACCGCCATGTAGAACCATGAGAAGGCCTGAGTTAGCAAGTGCGACTTGCCTTCTTTCTCATACATGAGGCCCATCAATGTAGAAATATTCGGTTTGGTGGCACCGGAACCGCCGGCCAATAGTAAGAGTGCCGTGTAGAGACCGACCTCGGTGTTGAATGTCCCGAGAATGATATGCCCGAGGATATATGGGAAAGCGAAGTAGATAATCGTTTTGAATTTCCCCAGATAGTGATCGGCGATATATCCGCCGAGGATTGGGAGTATGTAGCAGGCCGCGGTGAAGAACGAGACGACCGTCGCGCTGTTGGCATCGGAGTACCCCAAAATGTTGATCATATAGAGCAACAGCAAGGTTTTCATGCCGTAGAAACTGGCGCGCTCGGCCAGCTCGCCCCAGAAAATGAACCAGAATCCCTTTGGATGGCGGTTGTCGAGTGTTGTTGGTTTCGGTGTCTGTACCGCTTGTTCCACAAACTCCTCCTGTCATTGTGAGAGTGGGCTGTTCGGCCCTCCAATGTGCACTACGACACGGGGTTGCCGCAAGTGAAAAGGTGACATAGGGTTGTCCTCGATCACGAACGCCCCAATCGCTGATATCCAAGGTGCGTGCCATAGATTTCTGAATTCTTGACTTATGTCATACGCGCTTTTGGCGACTTCGTCGATCTTCATTATCAATGAATCGTGAGATTTCGATGATGCGTCAACTCGACACCACTGGTTCCTTAAATGGTGACATCGGTGTTTTGGCCATTCACGACCATTTCGGGCGGAGGGTCTTGCATTCAGACAACCATTTTCTGGAGAGTCACTCATGAAAAAGTATTGGCAGGCGTTCTGGGCGGTGATCATCATTTCGTTCGCTGTCCTGGGCTTTATGGGATTTCAGATCTATCAGGAAAAACCACCGATTCCTGATCAGGTGAAGACAAGCGAAGGCGCAGTATTAATCGGCGCCGGCGAAATCACAGCCGGACAAAATGTCTGGCAGGCGATGGGTGGCATGGAGGTCGGGTCAATCTGGGGCCACGGCAGCTATGTCGCGCCCGACTGGACCGCCGATTATCTGCATCGCGAGTGTGTCTTTATCCTCGACGACTGGTCGCAAGCGGAATTCCAGCGAGGTTATACAGAACTGACCAACGAGCAACAAGCGGCGCTTACCGCGCGACTCAAGAAACTCATTCGCACTAATAGCTACGACAAATCGGCGAACAGCGTCACAGTGGATCCGGTTCGCGCCCGGGCGTTTGAATCGAATCTCGCCCACTATGACACGGTCTTCACTTTGGGCAACGCGCAGTACGCCATTCCGGCCGGCGCGGTGGCGAACAAAGACGATCTGCGCAAGCTGGTGTCGTTTTTCTTCTGGTCGTCGTGGGCGGCCTCGACTGATCGACCGAACAACACAATCTCATACACGAGCAACTGGCCACACGAAGAACTGATCGGCAATGTGCCGACCAGCAGCGCCATTGTCTGGACCGGATTTTCGATCATCATGCTTCTGGCGGGAATCGGGCTCTTGGTCTGGTTTAATGCGTCGCGCCCACACGAACCGGTCGCTGAAAAACTTCCCGCGACCGATCCGCTGCACGGATTTCAGCCGACTCCGTCGCAGAAGGCGGTGGTGAAGTACTTTTGGACGGTATCCGGATTATTCCTTGTGCAAATCATCATGGGAGTTGTAACCGCCCACTATGGCGTCGAGGGCGACGGCTTTTACGGAGTGCCGCTTGCGAAGCTGATCCCATATGTCATCTCGCGCACCTGGCACACTCAGATCGGCATTTTCTGGATCGCGACGGCATGGCTCGCCGCCGGTTTGTACATCGGCCCCGCGGTCAGTGGTATCGAGCCGAAAGGACAACGGCTGGGTGTCAATATTCTCTTCGGTGCGCTGTTGCTCGTTGTCGTTGGATCGCTCGCCGGCGAATGGATGAGCGTCTACCACAAGTTGACTGGCGCGAGTTCGTTCTACTTCGGTCCTCTCGGAGATGCATATCTCGACCTCGGTCGGGTTTGGCAGATCGCGCTTCTCATTGGGCTGGGTCT
>CAYVWS010000119.1:0-7921 GCA_964455535.1 uncultured Ignavibacteriales bacterium
GATTTCCCCGCCAACTACTATCGGAACTTCGTGATCGAAAATGACTACGGTTTTTCAAACCAAAACTTCCTCCAATGGTGGGGGGACGATCTGAAGAGTTTAGCGGTAACCATTGTTCTTGGGATTATCGGCGTCTGGCTTTTGTACTTCGTCATCAACCGCTTCAAGCGCTGGTGGCTGGTCTTCTCAATCGGAGCAGTACCCTTCATGATCTTTTTCGTGGTGATCGCGCCGGTAGTCATCTCGCCGCTGTTTAATAAATTCGAGCCGCTCAAAGACAAGATGCTTGAAACAAAGCTGCTGACCTTGGCCGACCAGGTTGGTATTCCCGGCTCGCACGTGTTCGAAGTCGACGCCTCCAAACAGTCCAACAAGATCAACGCCTATGTCACCGGGCTGCTCAACACCAAGCGAATCGTGCTCTATGACACGATCATCAAAAACTTCACTCAGGACGAAATCATGTTCGTCATGGGACACGAGATGGGGCATTATGTCATGCACCATGTCTGGCTGGGGCTGTCGGTCTTTCTGGTCTTCCTGATATTCTGCCTGTGGCTTATCAATACGTTCATTCACCGGCTTATTCATCAATATCGAAACCGCCTCGGCTTTGACCGGATCAACGATATTGCCTCGCTGCCGCTTCTGCTTTTGTGCCTGACCGTGGTCATGTTCATCGGCCAGCCGGTCACCAACTCAGTCAGCCGCAGTATGGAACACGCCGCTGATACCTTCGGCATGGAGCACGCCGGCGTGTCAGGCGAGGTCGCCGCCTCGGCCTTTGACAAACTCTCGGTGTTCAATCTTTCAGATCCCGATCCGAACACGCTGACCGAAATATGGTTTTATGACCACCCGGCCATTAAGAAACGAATTGAGTATGTACGTTCATTCGGGAAGTAAAACCTCGGCGTTCGTGTTCAACTTGACATTTTCAGTAGTAGGGCGGGTTCGTCCTTGAACCCGCCATTTTTCCGTCCGAAATAGAGAAGATGGCAGGTCCCAAGTGGGACCCACCCCACAATCGTCCGCTTGCGCCAAAATCTCCAATCCCTATATTCCCCCCGGATAAGATAGTCTTTGTTTAGTTTAGGAGTTGATACATGAGTTTTCGGATAGAAACAGACTCGATGGGCGAAATCCAGGTCCCGTCAGACAAATATTACGGCGCCCAGACCGCCCGATCCCTGCACCACTTCCGCATCGGCGGCGAGCGAATGCCCCGCGAATTGATCCGCGCCTTTGGCGTCCTGAAAAAAGCCGCGGCGCTGGTCAATGTCGAACTCGGACTGCTGCCCAAAGACAAAGGTGAGTTGATCGCCAAGGTCTGCGATGAGGTGATTTCCGGAAAACTCGATGATCATTTCCCGCTCGTCATCTGGCAGACCGGCTCCGGCACCCAAACTAACATGAATGTCAACGAAGTCGTCTCCAACCGCGCTATTGAGATTAGCGGCGGCGTGATGGGCTCCAAAAAGCCAATTCACCCCAACGACGATGTCAACAAGGCGCAATCGTCCAACGATACCTTTCCCACTGCCATGCACATCGCCGCAGTTGAGGAAATCCATCGCCGCCTATTGCCGATGGTCAAGCAGCTGCGCGACACCCTCGACAAAAAAGCCAAAGCGTTTGACAAGACCGTCAAGATCGGCCGCACCCATCTGATGGATGCTGTCCCGCTTACCCTCGGTCAGGAATTCTCCGGCTATGTCCAGCAATTGTCGAACGGACTTGATCGAATCAATGGTTCTTTGACTCGGCTGTATCCCCTCGCTCTTGGCGGTACCGCTGTTGGCACCGGGCTGAACACGCATCCTGAGTTTGCCGTCAAAGTCGCGAAATCGATATCCGATCTGACCGGCAAACCGTTTGTCACCGCCCCGAATAAATTCGAGGCGCTCGCCACTCATGACGCCATGGTCGAATGCTCCGGTGCCATGAAAACACTGGCTTGTTCACTCAACAAAATCGCCAACGACGTCCGCTGGCTGGCCTCTGGTCCGCGCTGTGGTATCGGCGAGATCACCATTCCTGAAAACGAACCGGGTTCATCGATCATGCCGGGGAAAGTCAATCCGACTCAGTCCGAAGCGATGACTATGGTCTGCACGCAGGTCATTGCCAACGACGTCGCCGTGAACATCGGCGGCGCATCGGGTAACTTTGAGCTAAACGTCTTCAAGCCAGTCATCATTTACAATCTGCTGCAGTCGATTCGTCTGCTGGCGGATTCCTGCGAGATGTTCAACGAACACTGCGCTGTCGGCATTGAGGCCAATGATCAGGCGATCAAACAGCACTTGGACAAATCCCTCATGCTCGTCACCGCGCTCAATCCCTTTATCGGATACGACAATGCGGCCAAAGTCGCCAAGAAAGCGCACAAAGAAGGCACCACACTCAAAGAAGCGGCTGTCGCGCTCGGACTCATGACCGCCGACGAATTCGACCAACGCGTTCGCCCCGAGGAGATGCTGACCCCGAACATGAAGGGGAAGTAATCTGTAGGGCGGGTCCGTCTTCGAACCCGCCAACTTGATTAATCGACAACAAACTCGTAGGTCGGGACCCTCGCCGTCCCGACTTTCTAAATCGCGCCATTGACACAAAGGAAGCTGACGTGTATAATCGACGCACTTAGTCTACGTACTTTTCGTAGTTTTCCGCCACCTCTATCGGAGGAACGAATCATGCCCAAGTTTGTAATCGAACGCGAAGTCCCGGGAGCGGGCAAAATGAGCAACGCCGAATTGCAGGCGATCTCTCAGACCTCGTGCGGCGTCCTGCGCCAAATGGGAACCGCCATCCAGTGGATCGAAAGCTTTGTGGTGGATGACAAAATCTACTGCGTCTATGTCGCGGAAAACGAGGCCTTGGTGCGCGAGCATGCCCAAAAAGGCGGCTTTCCGGCCAACAAAGTCTCGCAGGTGCGCGCTATCATCGACCCAACCTCCAGCGAAGGTAACATCCGCTAGTCCAAACTTGCCGTCAGGCCCCCCGGCCTGACGCTTGCCCAATGACAAAATAACGAAAAGCGGCACATCCTATGCCGCTTTCATTCTCACACGTGCCCGGATTCGTTCCGGGCTTACCCACAAACATTGTTCTCTACTTGATTAAACGTCTGAGCCAATCGGAAGTTCCATCACCGCAGAAAAATATCCGTCTACGGTTTGACCGGAAGTACATGAATCGCTTTAACGATCAGTTCGACTTCGTCGCCGACTTTCAGTCCCATCTCCTCAAGTGATTCGGTAGTAAGCACCGACGACATCGTAGTCGGACCGGTGACGGAGAATTTCACGAGCGACATGATGTCGCCATTCTTCACCGATGTCACCTTTCCGGTGATCCGGTTGCGCGCGCCGTATTTCATACAAGTCTCCTTTCGTGCTTGCCTCAATATCTTGCGTCCAACGCCCGTCGGCAATTGGTTACTTGAGGCGATTCTTTGATCACGCTATATTGGCCGCCATGCAAACCTCGCTCCACATTCGTGCGCTGATCGACCAGATGAAACGGGAACTGATCGGCGGCGAAGTCACCTCGACCGCGTTTTACAGAAAACTCCGGGCGGCGTACATCTATGTCAAATCCGACTCCGGCCACTGGGCGTTTGCGTTTGTCTTTCATCCGGGAGGAGCGGGTGTCTTCTTGGTACCTGCCTCGAAGATCGAAGTCGACACAACTGAAAAACCGTGGCCGATATTCGAACTGAGCGGCGCGAAGGTCGTCAACGTCGAACAAATTGGCCTCGACCGCATCTTCGCAATTCAATTCAGTACAAAGTCCGGCGAACGCCGCGTGATCTGCGAAGCGATCGGCCCGAACGGTAACCTGTGGTTCACCGATTCCAATGACAGAATCTTGGCGACATTGCGCCACCGCGAGCATAAGCCGCAGGAACAGTATCAGCCGATGCCTCACCGCACAGGCCTGAATCCTTTCCAGGTTACATCCGATCAATTGAAATCTGCTATCGTCGCCGGCGATCACTCGATGTCTTCTGTGACTTTTCTCGAAAAGCAGATTCTCGGCTTCAACCGCTCTCTGGCCCGCGAGGCGGCGATACGAGCCGAAGTGGATTCGCGTTCTGTTCAAGAGCTATCGCCGGAACAAATAAGCGGAGTCGTCCGTCATATACAGGCGATAGCCGAATCATTTACGGCCGATTCGGCCGGCTATCTCTATCATCTTCGCGAGACAACTGAAGTCTACCCGCTCAAACTGCGAATCGCATCTGAAGAGCCGGAAAAATTCAAATCGCTGTCACTTGCGACCCTTGCGATGATCAGCACGCGGCAGGACTCCAAAGTCGAAGTCGACGAAAGCAAGGCGATTATCGGCGCGGCAACAAAGCATGTCGAGCGGCTTGCGACCCGTCTTTCGAAGATCGAAGCAGACATCTCTCTCGCGGCCGATTTCGAAAAGTACAAACAGTTCGGCGACCTGCTCCACACCCATTTCACGCAGATCAAACGTGGCATGAAACACCTTCGGATAGAGAACACATTCGATGCGTCCTATGCTGAGGTTGATATCCCGCTCGATCCGGCGTTGACTCCTAAACAAAATGTCGAGGCGTATTATAAGAAGCACCGCAAAGGGCGCGAGGGACTGGAATTATTGGAACGACGTCTGGATATTACCAGGCAGGAGCTGACGCAGTGGCAGGAGATAGCGCAGGAATTGACCGACAATTTCGAGTCAGCCCGACAAAGATACGCCGAAGAACTCCAGTCGCTATTACCCAAAGAGAAAGTGAAGGTTGCCGAGACCGTCCGCCTGCCCTATCGCGAGGCAACTCTCTCAACGGGATTGACCATCTACATCGGCCGCGACGGCGCCGACAACGACCGCACGACTTTCGAGTTCGCCAAGCCGTACGAACTCTGGTTCCACGCCCAGCAGTGCCCCGGATCGCATGTGGTGATGAAATTCCCCAACAAATCGTTTGTGCCGTCCAAGCGCGAGATCGAAGAAACCGCCGCCATCGCGGCCTTTCACAGCAAGGCCAAAAACAATTCAGCGGTGCCGGTTATTTACACCGAACGACGCTATGTCCGCAAACCGCGCAAAGCCAAACCGGGATTGGTGACAGTTGAACGAGAGAAATCAGTGATGGTAGTGCCGAAGAAGGCCACGGGGGAGAAGTAGGGGAATATTTTCTGATTGGTCTATTTACTTGACACATAAGTTGGAATCGTTAGAATTTGCGATCATGAAGGACAGTTCAAGAGCGATAATCATGTCGATTGCTCTCGGTCTATTGACTGCAACAGGTTGTGTCTCCCACCACTGGCGGCTTTTTCGGCTCGACTCGCTTCAGCCAGATCAGAAAGGGAATTTTGATCAGAGCCAATTGATGTATGGCACGATCGGCGAATGTGCAGGGTGGAAAGTACAGCTTTCGGTGATCGCCCTGGCCGGTGCGTGGCGAAACGAAAATATGGAAACAGATACTTTCGGCGTGTGTGTACGAATGTGGAGAGTGGATAGCGCGAGTAGCGTATCTTTTTCAGCGGATTCGCTGGACATCATTACTTTCCCCGACTCAATTTGTCACACTCTTGATTGTGTCATCAATTCTCTTGACAGCGTGTACTCTCACAGTCGGAGCTTGCAATACCACTTTATCGTGATTCCGAAAAGTGTAAATACAATTGTGGCTCGATTCACACTGGAGGCAAGTGATCTAGATTCGGCAGCTCCGCAACGCAAGAAATATGAGTGTCGACTGCTGAGATTCGACCGAAACTTTCAAGTGTTCTCGGCTGTCGCCGACTAGTGTGGGCGTCTTGCCTTAGGTCAGTGCTCTTACGCTATCTCACCCTCTTCTTCGTCATCCCGGCCCCCGAGCCGGGATCCAGCCCTCGATGTGAAACCATAGGTTGAAGATGTGGTGCCGAATTCACCGGCTGGGCCCCGGGTCTTCGCCCGGGGTGACAAGATAAAGGCCCGGGGAGACAATTAAGGAGGAAAGATTGCTTCGGTCCAGGGAAGCGCCGGACACTCGCAATGACGTTGATTTGAAGGTTCTGTAGGATCGGAAGGAGCCTACCGCTCGATCTTCTCGCCGGTCATCACTTCGATTTCAGATAGCAGTGTTTCGACCAGTTCAGCTTCCGACATGCGTTTGACAATCTCGCCCTTCTTGATGAGCATCCCGCGGCCGTCGCCGCCGGCAATGCCGACATCGGCCGCCGCCGCTTCACCCGGGCCGTTCACCGCGCATCCCATGACTGCCACTTTGAGCGGTGCTTTGATGTGACGAGTCTTCTGCTCGACTAACTCCGCCATCGGAATCATATCGATCTGGCAACGTCCGCAGGTCGGACAGGCGATCACCTCGACGCCGTCATTCTTGAGCGCACAGGATGTAAGAATCTGTTTCGCCACGCGGACTTCGTGAACCGGATCAGCCGTCAACGAGACACGAATCGTATCGCCGATACCGGTCATCAGGATCGCGCCGATACCGACTGAGGATTTGATACTGCCGGTCTCGAGCGTTCCGGATTCGGTAATGCCCAAATGCAGTGGATAGTCGCACTTTTCGGCGAGCATATGATACGCCCAGAAAGCCGTCACCGTGCTTGTTGATTTGACACTGATCACGATATCACGGAAGTCCATGTCTTCCAAAATGCGAATCTCGCGCATCGCCGCCTCAACAAACCCTTCCGGGTTATCGTGGCCGTATTTTTCCAGCACATCTTTAGGAAGCGATCCGGAATTGACACCGATACGAATCGGAATGCCGCGCTCCTTTGCCGCTTTGGTGACCTCGCGCACTTTCCATTCGGCGCCGATATTTCCCGGATTAATTCGAATCTTATCAAACCCGGCTTCAATCGCTTTCAGCGCGAGTTTGTATTGGAAATGAATGTCGGCTACCAGCGGCTTGCTGACTCGCTTGCGGATTTCTGTCAGCGCATTGGATTTTTCGTGATTGAGGACTGCCAGACGCACAATATCAGCGCCGGCATCGAATAGCTGATTGACCTGCGTGACAGTTGCTTCAACATCGGCTGTGTCGGTAGTGGTCATCGACTGTATGGCGATCGGAAACCCGCCGCCGATTAACACATCGCCGATCTTTACGCCGCGGCTCTTGCGCCGCTTAATGGGGTAGTTTAGCTGCATAACACTTTGTTGCCGAAGTCGCTTTTCAAAGGTATATAATGTACCCAATGATACAAAGGTTGCAATGAAAAGTTGGATTAATTCAGTCTGGGTTAAGCGATTAGCCCCCATAGTGTTGGTGGCTGCTCTCTGGTTCGGCTATCGAGGGTGGTCGCGAATGCGCGAGCAGGCCCGGCAGGACGAGATCGCACTGGTCGGCCAGGCGGTCGCCGAGGTATGGATCGGATCGGCGACCTATCGGGCCGAGCCGGACAAGTTTATTGCTTTTCGTGATTCCCTGATCGAGGCAAAAGGGTTGACCCTTGACGATATTGAGTCCTACATCAAATCCCGTGAGTCAAACGATGATGCGGCCTATCTCTTTGCGCAGACTGTTTCGCAAAAGATCGATTCGATGTATCGAATTATCGATTCTACCATCAAAGCCCGTCCGCGTCCCGTTGATACCTCCAAGGTGAAAGTGGCGGTGCACCGCGCCAAACCGAAAGGCCCTATTCCTCGAATTCAAACGCCGACGGATAGTGTTCAAGACTCCCTGCCGTGAACGTGACCACATCAAAGCGAAGATCGACTCCCTGAATATTCTTGGCCAGCAGGTATTGCTGTGCCGCCGACGACAACCGCCGTATCTTCGTTTTGTCCACCCGCTCAACCGGGTGGCCAAATTTCCTATTTGCCGCCGATTTGACTTCGACGAACACTACCATCGATCCTTTGCGGGCGATCAGATCGATCTCACGGTGACCTGCCTGCCAATTCTGATCGAGAA
>CAYVWS010000120.1:0-7899 GCA_964455535.1 uncultured Ignavibacteriales bacterium
AATAGAGGTGCGCTGATGAAGAACGTTTTTGGAAGCAACAGAGGATTCTCGATCGTCGAAATGATGATCGTGATTGTGATCATAGGTATCATGACCGGTTTGGCCACGCCGAAAATCGGCAAGGCCTATGCCCGTATGAAACTCAAAGCGGCCGCCCGGGACATCGGCTCAGACTTTCGTCTGGCGCGCTCGAAGGCGATATCGACTAAAGAGCAATACGGGCTGTATTTCGATCAATCCACCCGGACGATTACTATCTTCTACGACAAGACCAATCCGACTGCGTACAAATTCGAATCTACCGACTCGGTGGTTGCGGTGGATACACTGCCGAAGGAATACACTTACTTGGCTACCGATTGCACTAACAATGTTATCGCCTTTAAGCCAAGCGGTGCGGCAGCATTTAGCGGAGGCGGCAATATGACCACCATCGCTACTTCAAGCGACGCCATCTGTATAGGCGTAGCCAATGTGCTGGCTTCCACCGGCCGCGTGACCAACAACATATACGTCTACTAACTCAGTCTCCGTTGGGGGCTCACGTTCCCGCGGTCCGACAATCGGTTACAGAATTCAAGACCCCTCCCCTTGGAGGGGTCTTTGTTGTCATGCAATAACTTAGGCGACGACTACCAATTGGGTATCCAGGGGAAGCTTGCCCTGTCGATCTCGGGCGCCGGGGGGGTGTCATATTTTTTCTCATTTCCGGGTAAACTGCGCAAGTCAATTGCCGATAAAGTCCAAGAGCGAAGACGTTTTAAGATATATGAAAACGACAAAAAGTTCGTGCACCCTTAAATAAAGAGTGACCTATGTTTCTGTCCACTCGGAGCAAAAGCACGGTTGGTCTGGATATCGGCGCCAGCTCAGTGAAGCTGGTCAAGCTTGATCACGGCAAGAACGGGTTCGCCGTTTCCGCGATCGGTATCCGTGAACTTCCCCCCGAAGCGATCGTCGCCGACGAAATTCGCGATCGCGAAGCGGTGATCTTTAACATTCAGTCACTGGTCGATCAGACCGATCCCAAGATCAGAGACGTGGTGGTGTCGGTGGCTGGTCACGGCGTAATCACCGACAAATTCACGATCGATCGCAAGACCGGTCCGGAGGCCGAGCAGGCGATTCTGTTCGAAACCGAACAGCGCGCCCCGTTCGATGTCGATGACGTGTCGCTTGACTATCACGTCATCAAGACCGACGAGGAGATAAACAAGATGGATGTTCTCCTGGTCGCGGCCCGAAAAGAGTTCCTGAAGATGTATCTGGAACTGATCGAGGACTGCGGCCTTCGTCCGGTCATCGTCGACAGCGACGCCTTCGCCATTCTGAATGCTTACGAAAACAACTATGAAGTCGATCCGGTGAAAGTAACCGCGCTGGTCAATATCGGCCACGACGTGACCAATATCACGTATATCTCCGACGGGCTGTTCAAGTCGACCCGCGACGTGTCAGCCGGAACACGCGAGATTTACTCGGCGATTCAGAAGGAGTTCCGGCTCAATCCTGAATTGACCGCGAAAGCGATCAAGGGGGAGATGACCGACACGATCGATCAGGATATGCTCAAGGCAACCATCGTGTCCTCGACCGAAGAGCTGGTATCCGGCATTGAGCTGGCCTTCTCTTACTTCAAGTCGCAGTCCAAGATCGACGCTATCGACTGGATCGTCCTCTCCGGCGGCGGCGCCCTGGTGCCGTACCTGCCCGAGTATCTCCAGTCGAAACTGGGTGTGCCGCTTGAGCTGGCCAACCCGCTTCGCAATGTAGACTATGATCCCGAACTGTTCCAATATCTGCAGCCGGAAAAAATCGCTCCGCTGCTGACCGTCTCGATCGGCCTGGCGATGCGGAAAGTGAGGTAGGCGGTCATGATTCAAATCAATCTACTTCCGAAAGAATACCTCAAGAGCAAACGCTCGCTGTCGTTCGGCAAATCCGGCGTCTATGTCGTGGCCGGTTCGGTCGCGGTGGTCGCCCTGCTTGCCGGAGTCACCTTCTGGCAGATGCATCAGGTGACCACTCTTGACGAGAACATTGCCCGCGCCAATCAGCGTGCCGCGATGCTCCGTCAGGATATCCAGATGGTCGACGCTCTCACGGACGTGAAAGACAAAATCACCAAGCGGGTACAGGCAGTCGAGCGGCTTGATCGCCATCGCACGGTCTGGGTTCGTTTGCTTGAGAATGTGGCGCAGGATGTTCCTGAGTTCGTCTGGTTGAGCGAATTCCGTCAGACGGGACTCAGGTTCCAGAACAAACTGGCGGCCGTAACAGCAAATGACGCCGGTACCGGCAGCGCGACCCCACCGAGTTCACCGGATCCGTCGAAGAAGGCGCAAGTGTCATCGGCGCCCGGAATCGATACCGCGACAGTACATCCGATCGAAATCGACGGCTACGCCTTCACGTTGAATGCGGTCGCCGCTTTCATGATCAAGCTCATGCAGTCCGACTACTTTGATAACGTCGAACTGATGGCTTCCAACGACAACAAGTTTTCCGAAGACGAACGGGCGTACCAGTTCACGATTTCGGCCAACGCCCACTATCTATCCGATGAAGAACTCCGCAATCTGGCCAATCAGGCTGACCGCGAAGCTCCGTCGGCTTCAACCGAACAAAGCCCCAAGGGCCTGAACTGAGGGGAGTGGACAGATGGATCTGAAGAACGCAAAAACACAGAAGATTGTCATCGCGGCGCTGGTTGTCGGTGTGATCGGGTACTTCTGGTACACCAGAGTCTACACCGCCTACAACGACCAGGTTACGAACAAGAGCCGGGATTTCGAACGGATCACGACCGACCTGAAGAATGTCGAGATGAAAGCAAAATCTCTCGACGCGCTGAAAGTCGAGTACGGCGAACTGGTGAAGCGCTATCATGAAATCGAAGCCCTGCTTCCCGAAGTGAAGCAGATTCCTTCGATGCTGGTTCAGCTGCATACCGCCTCGTCGATTACCGGCACCCGGATCACCAAAGTGAATCCCAAGCCGATCGCGTCGCAGGATTTTTATAATGTGGCCTCGTTCGAAGTAGAAATGACCGGCACCTACCACGATTTCGGCACCTTCCTGAGCTATGTCGCGAATTTCCCTTTCATCGCGAATATCTCCGATGTCATGGTGAAAGCCCAGAACACGTCGATTTCGACCAAGGGCCAGGTTCAGAATGAAGGCGCCAAACCGATTGAAATCGGCAAGAAGAAAGAAACCATCACTGCTAACTTCGTGCTCTCAACCTACTTCGTAAAAGAAGCGGAGCGGTTGCGCGAGATTACGCTTTAGGAGACGGCGATCATGAAGAAATCACTTATCATATTGATTCTGACCGCGCTCGCCGCCACCAGCTTTGCAGCCAAAGTGACCAATGTCCAGTTGGCGTACGAGAACGGTGAAACGGTGGCCCGCATCGAGGTCAACGGCCAGATTCGCTTCACGCACCAGACCGAGATTCCCAAGGACGGGAAACCGGATCGCGTGATTGTCGATGTCCTGTCGGCGACCCACGAACTCGGAGCCAAAGTTTTTGATAATCTCCCGAACTGCCCGATCACGGCGATCCGGACCAGCCAGTATTCGGTTAAACCCGAAGCGGTTGTTCGTCTGGTGTTCGACATTAAGAAGACTCCGGTCTATCAGGTTGAAAGTCAGGGTCAGTTCATTGTCGTCCATTTCGTGGACAAAACAGCGATGAGCTTCCCGAGCTGGTCAAGCTCGGCCGCACCGGCGGCTCCCGCCAAACCGGCGGCTCCGATGGCGACGGCGCCAAAAGTGGAATCGCCGAAACCGAGCGCAACAGTGGCGCAGAAAAACGCCTCTGCCGAATCGGATCGTCAGAACAGTCTGGCGGCCTCACCTGCCAAACCGGTCGCGACGACACCTTCGGTGACACCGGTTGAGAAGAAGCCCGTGACCGTTGCGACCACTCCCGCGACGACGCAGTCGGCTCCTGTGAATACAACTTCGCAGCCGTCGACTCCGCCTTCGACTGCTACCAAGTCAAATCCAGTTACGATTACATCTACTCCGGTGACCCCGGCCAAGACTGCTCCGGTTGTGCCGACGGTCGAGAACAAGCCGACCACAGTTGCGGCGGTTCCGAAGACCGAAGTCAAGCCGACTGAAAGCAAGCCCGCTACAAGTGCGCCCGCATTGGCGAACACAACGCCAACGCCGGCCGCGAAGACCGCGGTTCCTGCTCCGGCTTCCACACCGACTGTTACTCCGACCGTAAAGGCCGAAGTGAAGCCGATGGAAGTCAAGCCGACGGTGCCGGCTACTGCTATGACGCCGGCCACGACTCCGGCGGTCAAAGCCGAAGTCAAACCTGCCGAAGCAAAACCAACTGCCACACCGGCTGTCGTGCCGACGACGCAAGTTGCGAAGACCGAACCGAAACCTGCGGACACTAAGCCCGCTCCGGTGGTTGCGGCCACGCCGAACATGACGGCGCCCAAGACCGAAGTGAAGCCGGTTGACACAAAGCCAGCTTCGCCCGTTACGACAACTACTCAGGCCGCCAAGCCGACGACTACAGTTGCGGCCGTGCCGTCGCCGACTGCAGTCCCGAATTCGGTCAAGCCGAATCCGAATACTGCCGCACCGGCCATGACCTCGCCGGTAACGCCGACAAACAAACCGCAGACACCGGCTGTTGCCGCTTCAACTCCGGCGACTAATACCATGCCCGCGCCTGCTTCGTCTAGGCCCGCTGCTTCGTCGCCGCTGGCTGAAGTAAAGTCAGAGTCGATTAAGCCCTCGCCGACCACCTCGGCCCAGCCCGCTCCGACTCAGATGGCGAAACCGTCGTCTCCTGCCAAGCAGGCGTACACGACAGAAGATGAAGAGATTCCTGAACCGGAAGACTTGGAACCGGCTCAGGATAATCCATATGTCGATCACGATTCCCCGGCCGGATCACAGATGAACGATGACGATACCCCGGTAGACTCCAACAGCACCGCGCGTTTCCGTCGTCGACCGCTGTCCGCCGCCCAGATCAAAGGCACGATGATCGCCCAGTTCCCGCAGCGACTTGTCATCAAGTACGAGTCGAACGGTGCGCGCGATCCGTTTGCCACGCTGATCGATGACTCCAGAACATTCAATTCGCCGACTCATCAGGGAGTGCCGAATGTTGACGGTCTCCGTCTGGTTGGCGTGATTGTCGCGCGCCAGACTGGAAACCGCGCGCTCTTCGTAGACAAAGCCGGATACAGCTACATGCTCAAATCGGGCGACAAAGTCCGCAACGGGTATGTGCTCCGGATCGAATCCGACCGCGCCTATTTCCAGATCTTCGAATACGGCTGGTCGCGAACTGTAGCGTTGAAAATCGACGAATCCTAAGGAAAGGCTGGTATGTACATGACGTGGAACAAACGTAAACTTGCCCGACGAGGCCTGGTGCTGGCCCTTCTGGTGGGAACTCTTCTCACCGCTGCACAAGCCCAGCAGCCCAAGGACCCGTCGCAACCGATCAAGAATCTTCAGTTCCAGGCGGCCGACATCCGTTCGGTCTTCACCTTCCTGGCTGACTACGGCGGCGTGAATGTCGTCGTGGCTCCGAAGATTCAGGGCTCGGTGACAATCAAACTGACCGAAGTCAAGTGGCGCGACGCGATGGATATCATCGCCCGTACCTATGACCTTTCGGTGGTCGACGAATCCAATGGCTTCATCAGAATCGTGCAGGCCGAAGACTACCGCAAGGAAGTCTCCGAGCAGCACAAGCACGATGCCGAACAGCAGCAGTTGGTGCCGCTTGAAACCAAGATCGTTGAGATATCCAACTCGACTTCTGACGATGTCGTTAAGGCGGTCAAGTCCCTTATGACACCTCGTGGCGTTGCCACTTCCGACCCGCGCTCCAATTCGATCATTCTGCAGGAAGTCCCGCAGAACATGCCGACCGTCATCGACTACATCGGCAAGCTCGATCGTCCTGCCAAGCAAATCAAGATTTCCGCGCAGCTTCTGGAAATCAACTCCAACGCGCTCGAAGAAGTCGGTGTGCGCTGGGCGGCCGATGGTTCCTACACCACCACGAGTGGCCGTGAATATGATCAAAAAGGCGAAGTCCTGGCCAACAAGGGCACTGATGTCATCGGTCGCTACACGCTGAAGGCCTTCCAAAAGGGATGGTCAGCCGAAGCGGTCGTCGAAGCCCTTATCCGCGACGGCAAGGGAAAGATTATTGCCCATCCGGAAATCACGACTCTGGACAACAAAGAAGCCCGTATTCAGATGGGTCAGAAAGTCCCGATCAAGCAGTTTGACGATGCCGGAAACGTCGTTATCAAATTCGAAGAAATCGGTACGATCCTCGTCTGCACGCCTCATATCACGGCTGAGAATCAGATTCTGATGCGGTTAAAACCTGAACGTTCGACCTATGCCTTTGACCCCAATGGCGTCATTATCAATACAAACAACGCCGAGACGAACGTGATCGTCGCCAACCAGCAGACGGCCGTTATCGGCGGTTTGACCACCCAGGACGAACTGACCTCCGAGGTTGGCGTCCCGGTGCTCAAAGACATTCCGTTGCTGGGCTACCTGTTTAAGTTCAAACAGACCCGTACGGAAAGCCGCGACCTGGTTATTTTCGTCACGCCGACAATCGTCGACGAAAATCTGGCGGCCAAGCCCTGATTCGGGCATTTTCTGACCGGCCTTTTCAAGGCCTCGGCGAACTCTTCGCCGGGGCCTTTTTCATAGGTAAACCATAGCCAAAATCTGCCGATACAACAGGGGTAAGCAGCTAACTCAGATAGATGTCAACAGAGCAAACATATTTCGTCCAGACAGGAGTTCCAATGGGTACGAAACACACCCTGCGCGTTTGGGTCCCCGTGGTTTTGGCGGCTGTCGCACTGGTCTTTGCCGGTTGCAGCTCAAAGAACAAAGTGGATACTACGCCCGCAAGCGCCACGATTAACGTGACCGCTTCCCCGAGTTCTCTAAACACCGGCGGCACCGCCGTCGTCGAAGCAACCATGCTGAACGGATCGACTCCGATGGCTGACCAGGTCATCACCTTCCAGGCCAATCCGTCGACCGCCGGATATTTCACTCCCGCGGTTGACACCACCGATGCCACCGGCGCGGCTGCGACCATTTACACAGCCACTGTTTCCGGTCCGGTGACTATTACTGCATCAGTCAGCGGTTCGTCGCTTAACGACAACGTCGCGTTGTCGGTATCGACCTCCGCCGGCTCCGGCTCAGGCAATGTCTCTGTCGCCTTGACACCGAGCCTGCTGCTGGCTAACGGAACCGATACGGCCAGCGTGACGGTGACCGTGCGCGATGCGCTCGGTCAGCCCGCTCCAGATTCAACGGTTGTGAAAATCGTCGCTGGCGAAAAGTTTGTCGACAACGACGGCAACGGCTACTGGTCAGCGGGAATCGACTCGCTGGTCTTTGATGCCAACGCCAACGGGCAGTGGGATGCGATCGGATTGATTCCGTCGACTTCGATTGTGACTGGCGGTCAGGGCAAAGTAACCGTGAAGTACATCTCGGCTCCCGACGCCTATACCGTGTATGTGAAGGCTACCGTCAACGATAAGGGCATCACCGGATTTAGCGAAGCGACCCTTCAGCTGACTCCGAATGCGACCGTCAATTCGATTTATCTCACTTCGGACACACTCAGCTTGCGCGTCAAGAGCACCGGTGGTATTGAAACCGGCCTGCTGCGCGCGACCGGATATGACATCAACGGTAATCGTGTTCCGGAAGGTTTGACGATTAATTTCGTCATTCTCGACGGTCCTGGTGGCGGGGAACATCTTGGTGCGGTCGGCTACGGGCCGTATACCGCTGTGACAAACAGTCAGGGCATTGCATCCGCTCCGATTCATTCCGGTACCGTTTCCGGTACAGTGC
>CAYVWS010000121.1:0-7737 GCA_964455535.1 uncultured Ignavibacteriales bacterium
GGACGTACCGTGTGCCGGTGGTAATCACCGGATTCGAGCCGGTCGATATACTTTTGGGAATTCAAGGGGCAGTTCGTCAGCTTGAAAACGGCGAGGCCCGGGTTGAAAATATGTATGCGCGCGCAGTGCGCGACAACGGCAATCCCGTCGCGCGTCAACTGCTTGCGGATGTCTTTGTGCCCGAAGATCGCGAGTGGCGCGGGATTGGCGTAATCGCGGAAAGTGGTTTGGCGTTGAGCGAAAAGTATCGCGAGTTTCTATACGACACAGAAGCCGCGCCACCCCGATCGAAGTCGGCAGAATCGGCAAATTGTCGTTCGGGGGAAGTCTTGCAGGGACTGCTTAGGCCGGTCAATTGCCCGTCGTTCGGCACGGTCTGCACTCCTGCCAATCCGCTGGGTGCGCCGATGGTCTCATCCGAGGGCTCCTGTGCCGCCTATTTCGCCAATCAACGCCGGGGCATCTATGTCAAATAAGCTCGCCGGCAAGGAAAAGCTGATTCAACTCAGTCACGGCAGCGGCGGCGGCATGTCCCACGCTCTGATCAGCGAATTGGTTATACCGATGTTCGACAATCCAGAACTGAACCGTCTCGCCGACGCTGCTAATCTTGAAATTGGCGGGAATCGAATCGCGTTTACTACCGATGGGTATGTGGTTGACCCGTTGTTCTTTCCGGGCGGGGATATCGGGACACTGGCGATCAATGGCACGGTAAACGACTTGGCAGTCTCGGGAGCGACTCCACTCTGGCTGAGTGCGTCGATGATCGCCGAAGAGGGGCTCTCTTTCGACACGCTTACGCGAGTTCTTGAATCGATGCAACGCGCCGCGAAGGAAGCGGGAGTTCAGATCGTCACCGGCGACACGAAAGTTGTGCCGAGAGCAAAGGCCGATAAGTTGTTTGTGATCACGTCGGGAATTGGGACAATCCTGCCCAATGTAGCCCTCGGAACGGAACGCATCGCCGCAGGAGACAAAGTTCTCGTTTCAGGCACAGTCGGCGATCACGGCATCGCGGTGCTGATTGCCCGAGAAGCGTTTTCACTTAGCGGCGGCGTGACCAGCGACTGTGCGCCGATGCACGAACTGTGCGCACATATATTGCGGGTTGGTGGTGATTCGGTCAAAGTTATGCGCGATCCCACGCGCGGCGGGCTGGCGTCAACTTTGAACGAATTCGCGCAGAGCGCCCGAGTAGGCATACGAATTGAAGAAGCGGCGGTACCGGTCAGGCGCGAAGTCCGCGCCGCGTGCGAGTTACTGGGATTCGATCCGATGCACATAGCGAATGAAGGCAAGGTTGTAGTCATTGTTGCCGCGGAGCGAGCCGATGAAGTTCTGGCGGAGATGAGAAAAGATTCGTGTGGCACAGAATCAGCAATTATCGGCGAAGTGTCCTCTGAGCGGCCCGGAACAGTAGTGGCGCACACAAGTTTAGGAAGCTGGCGGTTTGTCGATTTGCCGATGGGGGAGTTGCTGCCGAGAATCTGCTGAAGCCGGCGGTCGTGGAGTTGTCATCGGATGTCCGGCTTCTCACGTAAAGTGAATTTGTCGATATTCAAAGTCGCGCCGTCAAGAAGAACATTCGCAATTGACGCGTGCGCCTCGGCAACGGATATTGGTGTCGAGAGTTTCACCAACAGAGATCGGAAGCGCACCACAGCATGTGCAGATTATTCGGACAGATATCAGCTCAAAGCATGAGCATCAACTACTGGATGCTCAAAGCCCCGCGTCCGCTGGTCGGATGGTCGGAAGTACACGGTCACGGTTGGGGGATAGGGTGGTATGAGAAGGGACAGGCGCAACTTGAGAAAGCGCCGGGGCCGGCGCAAAAATCAGAGCGATTTGCGCAGCTTGCGCACTCAATCGAATCTTCGCTCTTCGTTTGTCATTTGAGAAAAGCGACCTGCGGCGAGCAGACGGTCTGCAATTCTCAGCCGTTTCGGTTCGGGAACTGGCTTTTCGGACACAACGGGACAGTAGATCGCGACCGCCTGATCGGCGCGATCGGCCCCGAGGCCGCGACACTCGAAGGAGAAACTGACTCGGAGGTCTATTTCCGGTGGCTGATTAACAAGTACGCCAAGAGCGGTATTGACGGACTCAAAGAAGGCATCCGGTTCGTGCGCGGCGGATCGTTCACCGCGCTGAACTTCGTCGCCTCGGACGGCGCCAATCTGTTCGGATACTGGGAGAAATCGCCCGACGCTCACACCGACGACCCGGATTACTATCAGCTGTACTGGCTGCAAACAACCGAGCCCGCCCCAAGCATTGTCATCTGCTCAGAGAAGCTCGATGACCGCGACTGGAAACGTCTTCCGCTCAGGTCGCTTTTGGCCGCAGCGTCAACCGACGCCCCGCGGATTATTCCGCTGGGATAGCGCGACTCCCTATTGCTCGTCCGCGCAGTTCGATTCTATCGGCAGTGTTGCTCGGTCCCGTTCAATATGCCTTCAAGTTCCGCAACGGATGCCCGCATCTTTGTCGATTGGTCGGCCAATTCAACACTGGCGGCGGAGGATTCCTCGGCGCTCGACGCTGACTGCTGGGTGACCTGATCGATCTGCGAAATGGCGGAATTGATTTGTTGAATCTTGGCCGACTGGGATTCGCTGTCGGCGGTCACGCGACCTATCACGTCTTTGACCTGCTCCATTGCGGCGAGCATTTCGCGTATGACCGCGTTGAATGATTCCGTCGCTTTCACTCCGGCATCGGCGTGATGTCGCGAAGAATCAATAAGACTGCCCGTATTCTTGGCCGCTTCCGCCGAGCGCTGAGCCAACGACCGGACTTCGGCGGCGACTACCGCAAATCCTTTTCCTGCTTCACCGGCCCGGGCAGCTTCGACGGCCGCGTTGAGCGCCAAAAGATTGGTTTGGAAGGCGATCTCGTTGATTACGCGGATGATTCGGGCGGTCTCGTCGGATGACTGTTTGATTTCGTGAATAGCCGTTGTAAGCTGTCCCATCGCCGACTCGCCTTGGCTGCCGTACGAAGCGGCCTGGTCGACAATCTGCTGTGCCCGTCCGGCATTGTCAGCCGATGATCGCGCCGAGCCCGCGAACTCTTCGATAGATGCGGCAGTTTCCTGAAGCGAAGAGGCCTGCTCGGTGGCGCCAGTGGCCATTGACTGGCTTGTTGCAGAGACCTGCTCCGACATCGAAGCTACCTGTTCGGCGCTGTCGTGCAATTCGTTTACAAGTGCGCGGATCGGCCGGACTACATATCGAGTAATGAGTAAGCTAAGAATCCCGATCTGGCTGAGTACGATTATCGCGAAGACACCGGCAATCAACCAGACGATAGTTGAAAGGGCCTTGTCGGCCTCCTCGGTGCTGGCCGTCACGCTGGCAATCCCGAGAACATCGCCGGGCTTCACTGAACCGTGACACTCGGTGCAGCTCTGGTCCGCTTTCAGGGGATAAATCAATCGAATCTGATGGCGCTCCGGATCCTCGATGATACGCTCCTGGCCCGTGGCGAAGACTGATTGATCGAGCTGGTCCGGCGGCTGGGCGCCTTTGCGGGGGCCGAAATCTATCTCACAAATCGGGCTGCGCAGCGAGTGGACATCGGTAAACATTTCTTTGGCGCGGAGGTCTTTAATGAGGACGTCGCCGCCGGAGGCGTCGCCCACGACGCCGTAGCTCTTCATGCACAGCGCAATAATCTCCGCCGCCTCGGCTGCCGAGCGCTGTGTTTGTGACTTTACTTTGTTGCGAGTCTGAATGGTGAGGACAATCCCCCCGATGACAAGCAGCACAAGAAGCGGGGCGCCGATGGCAATAGTCGTACGGGTACGGAGCCCAAAGCTTTCCATTTTCGAGCGAAACATTCCAAACCTCCCTGCGCGATCGCGATTAAGTACCGGCTTTCCAATTGGTGTGCGCAAAGAATAGTATCGGCAGGCGGATAGGACAGCGATACACGACGGCGTTTTATTTCGAACAACGAAGATCAGGTTGCGCACGATCGGGGCAAGTTGGGGATAAACAGTTGGTGGCTGTTTCAAAATGAAAAAAACCCCACGCTTGGTGGGGTTTCTTCAGGATACCAAAATTGAATCTGACTATGTTCGAAAAAACGCGTCAACGTACCGGTTGATTGTCGTGATAGGTCGTCATGACAAACTTGGGTCGTTCCGGCTCTTCGCTTTTTTCGGAGCGGGCGATAAAAGTGAATCCGGCCAAAGCGGCTGATCCAAGCAGCGCGGCCCAATAAGCCCAGGTCCATTCGACAACGATGATCTGAGCCGCTTCCGGCGGCATATCACCCGAGAAGCGCGATTTAAGAATAAACAAAGCAACCGCCGCAAGGCCGGAGGCAATCGCAGAAAACAGCATTGTCTTACGTGATGCCGAAAAGGCGAAGATCAGTGAAAAGACCGCAAAGGCCAGCGCGGCTATCGAGAACGGCTCACCGCTGAATCCGGCATTTTCGACTGAAGTCGGCGTCATCTGAATGGAACCGGCAGAGGCGCTGGAATCCGGTTGATACGAATAGGTCGTATTGAAATCGACTGCGGTCGTATCGGTGGTGTCGACCGCCTGATAGGGCTGGGCGATCCGCTGACCGTCGGGGGTATTGAGCGCGGCGCCGAACTGGGAGTTGAACGAATTGCTCATCTGGTCGCCGAGCATTTTGGAACCGTCGGGTTTGTGCCCCAAAACCAGATCCATTCCTGTCATCGAGGCAATCGGCTGACCGCCGCAGCTGATTTTTATGAACGGCAGCAGAAAACACAGGATGATCAATCCCGCCGCCGCCGGCCGTAGTTTGCGTTCATGTTCCAACATGTTGTTCCTCCCGAGTACTTATGGGCATGGATAGTTTGCTCAAGAAATTTGCCCGGTTCTCATTTCACTATCGGCATCGATCAGTTGATGCTTGAGAACGCTTAATCTCGCTGGAGGAATCAGTCGCCAGAGATCGTTTGTTGACAGTATCGCTTCGCGAGGGGTATCTTGCACGCCGTTTAGATTCAGATTGCCATTGTATCTGCCAATTAGAACAACGCATGGATGCCAAGACTGAAAACAGGATTTTTCGCCGGGCGCTCGTTATTGCGCTCGGAATCGCTGCGGTGCTGGCGATTGGCTATCTGATCATCGGCGAAGACTTGATACGGCGGGCATACGACGGCGGTACCTTCGGCGGACTGGTCAAGCCGCGGACAGTCGACGGCCGGACATTCGATCAATATCTGGCTGATTCATCGGCGCGATTCTGGCGCAACGCGGTGGCCGGACTGCCGATGAGCGTCATCGTTTTGTTTCTGTTATTCAAATTGTACCGGGCTCTACTTCGAAAAGCCAGCGTCGGACCCACACAGCTATCGATCCCCGAGTCTGAAGTTCGCGGGGGCGTATGGATCGCCACGGGTATCTATGCCGGCCTGACCGTCCTGCTCTTTGCCCCGATGCTTGATGTCTTTACGCGCAACATGATCGGGGCGCCGGGTGATAATACCGCCTGTTACTGGACGCTCAACTGGGCGTACGATCATGTTTTGCTTGGACATCAGGGGATCGGTCATATCAATGACATCCTCTATCCGGAGGGGAGCAATTTTTATCTGCACGCCTGGTCGTTTTACAACCTCTATCTGTTCTTCGGACTTCGATCTTTGTTTGAGCCGGTCACGTGTTACAATATTCTGATCCTCCATTCGTTTGTGTTAGCCGGAGCCGGCGCGTATCTGCTTTCAAAATATTTCTTCCGCAATCACTGGCTGGCGCTGCTGGCGGGATTGTTGTTTGCGTTCAACCCGGCTCACATCGAACGGGCGATGCATCACATGAACATCTCGACGATTCAATTCATTCCGTTCTTTGTGCTGTTCTACATCCGATTGATACGTGAGGGTTCGTGGTCGAATTTCCTGCTGACCGCTGTCTTTCTTCTTTGCAACGCGCTTGTCGACTGGAATTACCTGATCTTCTGTGTCTGGTTCATGCTGTTCGCCTACATCTATCTGGCAATTCGCCGAAAGAAATGGTGGCTCAAGGATGTGTTGTTAAGATCGACGGCGTCATTTGCAGTAGTGCTCGCCGTACTGTCACCGCTTCTGATTCCGATGATCCAGACCGCGCTGTCCGGTCAGATGAGCGACAAAGGCGGTCACAACGCCTTTGTCATTGATATCTCCGCACTCTTCACGCCGTTTACGCGCCACCTGCTCGCCGATCTGGATGTAGTCAAACGTATCAACGGCACCCATACGTCGTGGCCGTCGGAAAATACCGGGTATCTCGGTCTTGCGGCGCTGGCGGTAGTTGTCTGGCAGTTTCGTGCGATTGTCACTGAGCTGTCGGCCCTCATACTGGGATGCGTTTCATTTCTGCTGATGGCGTTCGGCGCTCAGCCGCACTTTTTCGGATGGCTGATACCGGCCCTAACACCCGAGCGAATTGTTCCGCTTCTGCCGGTGCTGTCCAACAGCCGCGCACCGTCGCGCTTCGTGGTCTTTGTCTACTTGTTCTGGAGTTTACTCGTGGCGGCGGCGGTCGGAAAGATATGGCAGAAGATGCAGGACAATCCGAATCGGCGTCTGATTGTCGTCGGCGTATTGGCCGTTCTTCTCTGTGTCGACTACTATGGATCAGTGACAGAAAGTTCGCCGGTAGTGCTGCCGCAGTGCTATTCGGTGATGGACAGGTCAACCGAGCGGTACGGCATTCTCGACTTGCCGGGAGGATATGTGCATGCCGCCACTTACATGATGTATCAGGCGATGCACCGCATTCCCATTGTGCAGGGGTGGTCGTCGCGACAGGTTGGTTCGACGCTTCTGGATCGCCTCGACCTGAATGACCTGGATCATCAACGCCGCCAGCTTGATTCAGCGGCAGTGAAGTATGTCGTCATCCACAAACAATTCCTGCCCGATAGCACCGTGTCGCTCGATCACTACCGGGCATCGTATACCGCCGCTTACGATGATTCGCTGAATCTCGTACTCAAGGTCTATTAAGGATGACCCACCGGCATCGCCGGGGTTCTTTTCACCGACAATAGCATGGCCGCGAAGTCAGTAGCCATTTTCTGAGCAGTTTTCGACGGTCCGGTCAGCTTGAAGAAGACATTGCCCTCGGGTGTCTCGAGAATGGCGCCGGTCAGGCGATAGCCGTCTTTCGGCACCGCCGGCGTTCCCATCATCCCGCCCGACGAATACGTACCTTCGAGTTCGACGATATGCGCCGTCATGCTGTCGACCGTGATTTCGATCTGAACCGCGATCGTCTCCGGGTTGACATTGTCGGCGAGTTTCATCTGATGAATCCAGCGCAGGATATTGTCCTTGATCGATCCGCCGCCGTCCTTGCCGAAAAATGAAACCGCGAGAATTGCGGAATCCTTGTCGCCTTCGACGGGTCCGAAAGCGTAGGTGGTGATGCGCATGGAAGATGCACCTTGATCGGTCCATGACTTGGGTGGCGTGAACATGATGCCCGGCGCCATCATCGGGGTGCCGTCGAGGGTCACGCCGGCAGTCGCCGACTGATCAAATGATGTCTTAGCGAACGATCCGTTACTCGCGGCATTCTTCGAGGAACATCCTATCAGGGCGACGAGGCCGGCGGTCAATAGGACAAGAGACACTTTGCGCATGCGAAACTCCTTTTCGGGCGTATTTTGACCGCGAAGATAGGGGGGAAGAGGGCGGTCCAAAAGAGAAAAATTCTTTTCAGGGGAAAAAGAGAGCAAATCGGACCACGAAAAAAA
>CAYVWS010000122.1:0-7723 GCA_964455535.1 uncultured Ignavibacteriales bacterium
GAATCTCCACCATCAGTCGCTTGTCGTCAAAGATCTCGCCGGGGGTTCTGACCCGTCGCGAAAGATCCAACTGCAGTCCGCCGGGCAGATCAGTCAGGTCCTCGGTGGCTGTCGCCTGGCTCTTGCGTTTTCGCACCAGATCGATCGCGTAATTCGACGCTATCCTGATCACAAACGACGTGAAATTCGCTACATCGGAAAGCTCCTTTCTCTTTCGGTAAACTCGTACAAATGTTTCCTGCAGAACCTCGTCCGCATCGAGATGATTTCCGAGTACCTGATAGGCAAGGAAGTAGACCTTTTTCTGAAACCGTTCTACCAACTCGCCGAAGGCCGCGTTGTCGCCCTGCGCGAATCGTTCCACCAGCGTCGGAATCGTCTCATTGCTCATGTACTTTCGTACCTTCCTAAAGACGCGGTGAACCTACCGGGCGTTTAATTGTTGTAAAGTGGTTGACGGCGGCACCACAACAGCTTATGCTTGCCCGGTTCGCTTGTCAATGTCTTTTTATGACAACGAGTTATAGGACGAGCTGCACGTATGACGACCGCCGACATTTACGCCAACCGATACCGCTTCTTCTGGGTGGGGGCCATCGGGACATTCATGGCCACCCTTGATGGCTCTATTCTGAACGTGGCCCTACCATCGATTTCCGAGGGCCTTAACTGCGACATCCACGTTGTTGCGTGGGTCTTGTTGTCGTATTCACTGACACTTGTATCACTCATGCTCCCGTTCGGTGCCCTCACGCAAATTCGCGGGTATCTCTTTTCGTATCGATTCGGCTACATCGCGTTCATGCTCGGTTCGCTGACCTGTGCACTTAGTCATTCAATTGAATTGCTCATAATCGGACGAATAATCCAGGCCACCGGCACCGCCATGTTTGCCGCTGTCGGACCGGGAATGGTGACGACCGTCTTTCCCAAAGAAGAACGGGGGAAAGGTATCGGCTTGATGGTCATGATGGTCTCGGCGGGATTCATGGTCGGCCCGCCGCTCGGCGGATTCCTATTGAAATTCTGGCCGTGGCAGTCGCTCTTTCTGATCAATTTGCCAATTGGTGTTTTTGGTCTGTACATGGTCACGCGATATTTCCCTCTGCTTCCGCATCCGAAAGTCGAACGCAAGCTGCCGCTGTTTGGCGCAGTGGCGATAGCCGTCGCTTTAGTGGCTCTGGTGTTCGGACTTAATTCGCTAAATGACCATACGCTTTCAAGCCCGCTCATCTGGGGATCGGCCGTACTTTCAATTGCCGGCTTCGCGGCTTTCATTTACGCTGAGACGAGGCACGACAATGTCCTCATCGGCCTATCGCTCTTCAAGAATCGCCAATTCGCCGGAGCCATCGCCTCCCAGACCGCTCACTTCGTGGCATCTTCCGGCCCGTTCGTGCTGATCCCGTTCTATCTTGAAAATGTCCGCCACCTCCAGCCGAGCGAGGTGGGCCTCTATTTGGTCATCGTTCCGATCTCGATGTTTGCGCTCGCGCCCCTCGCTGGACGTCTCTCCGACAAAATCGGCTTTCGTATTCTAACCATTCTCGGCATGGTCGGTCTCGCCGCCGGGCTCTACATGATGTCCCGTCTCGACGTTGACTCGCCGCTTTCCTACCTGTCATGGTGCCTCGTGGTGGTTGGGGCAGGGGTCGGGCTTTTCAGTACACCTAATTCGTCGGCAATGATGGGTGCGGTGCGTGACGACCAGCGCGCCATTTCATCAAGTATTCTCGCCACAAACCGAAACATCGGTATGTCGGTTGGCGTGGCCCTTGCGACCGGGCTATTCTCGTATTTTCAGACCCGGTATCAGTCGCTTGGCGACGCACAGGCGATATTCATCCGTGCCTACCGCCCGGTCACGTATGTAGGCGTCGCAATAGCCCTTGTAGGCCTCGCCTTGTGCCTTATCCGAAGTGATCGTCAAACTGGTTGACAGCCGCGCCTAACCCGCGTATCTTCGGCGCTCCAAAGAGTTGGGGCCATAGCTCAGCTGGGAGAGCGCTTGACTGGCAGTCAAGAGGTCGGGAGTTCGATCCTCCCTGGCTCCACAAAATTTCGACTTTTGCGCCCCGAATTTCGGGGCGCAACTCTTTTGGGGCCTATCCGTATTGATATCAGATAGATAAACGTCAACCGCAACGGAGGACCATGCCCATGCCACGAATGGCCCGTACCCTCATTGGCGCCGCCTCGATCCTTTTGATCGCCGTAGCCGCCAACGCCGCCACCCTGATCGAAGAGAAATTCCCCACCCGCAACCGCCTCGATGTTATCGGCTTTGAGCTGACCAAACCGGGGGAGATCACAATTGACGCTGCCGGTATCGGCGGTTCCAATGCCGACGAATTGGTCGCCTACGCCTGGATCATCGACCACCAGACACGCAAAACCGTCTGGGAAATGCAGCGCGCCGAGACCGAGCGCTCGTGGGGGAAAAAGTACCTCCGCAAAACCAAGGTCGATCAAGTCTTCTCGCGCGGTCAGTACGAACTCTATATCTACACCGGCGACGACAACACCTGGTTTTTCTCCGACAGCAAGTCGGTCGTAAACACTATCGGCGGGCTTTTCTCCGGTTCGAGCCGAAGTCTGCGCGAACAGCTTGAAGACTGCTACGTAAAGCTCGAATCGAACGACATTGCCGCCGCCGATTTCAAGACCTTCGATCCCGACGGCAATATCCCCGGTGCGCTTATCGCCGAAAACAAAATGGGCGACGATGAGTATGTTGAGTCGGCCTTCGTCCTCGACAAGCCGATGAATCTCCATGTCTACATGCTGATCGAAGATCCCTCCGGGTACGACACGCCGGTCGATTTCGGCTGGATCGTGAACGCCGACACCCGTGAAACTGTCTGGTCGGCTGCCGAAGAGCGGTCACTGCGCGCCGGCGGCGGGAAGAAAAACCGTAAGATCGACACCGATATCAGTCTCCCCAAAGGAAACTACATTCTTTGCTACACCTCCGATGATTCGCATTCATATCGTCGCTTCAACGCCGCACCCCCGAGCGATCCGATGAACTGGGGGGTGACCCTGACTCCGGGCCCCGGATTCGAAATGGCCTCTTTCCATAAATCAACCGTGCCGCCCGAAGCTGAACCGCTCATTGACCTGACCGAGGTCGGCGACGATGAATCGCGCGAGGCCAAATTCACCCTCACCAAAGAATGCAAAATTCGCGTCCGGGCGCTGGGTGAGTGGAGTTCCGGCGGCGATGAGTTTGTCGACTACGGCTGGATCGAAACTGCTGGAAGCGGCCGGACAGTCTGGGAAATGACCGACCGCAACACCCGCTATGCCGGCGGCGCCGACAAGAATCGCATTTTCGAAGGCGAAGTCACCCTTCCGGCCGGCGACTATGTCGTGTCGTATGTCACCGACGATTCGCACTCCTACGAAGACTGGAACGCCGGACATCCGTGGCTTGAGTCGGCGTGGGGAATCTCAATCTTTCCCGGCACCGGTATGGACAAAGCGGCATTCAAGACGACCTCGAAAACCGGCGACAGCAAATATCACCGCAACCGCTCGAAGTCGCGCGGCATCGGCCGCTCGGGATTGTGATGCATGTGCGCGGCAGGCATCCTGCCTGCCCGTACTCGGTTCTTCGTAGGGCGGGTTTGTCTTTGAACCCGCCATGTTTCGCAATGTGATTGATTTGATGTTTGGCAATCGACGATAGGGAACCCCTCCCTGAAAACCAGGCGTTTGGCCTGGGCCGCCATCTGCGTATGAGAGGCCGCCCCCCTGCAGGCGGCCTCGTTTTTTTGGGGCACACCCTGTGCTTTGCACGAATGGATTTGGTCGCACTGGCTGGGCCGGGCTTTGGGCCTTCGGCGATTTGCATGGGCGTAGCATTGGGTTTGGTCGCACTGGCTGGGCCAGCGCCTTAGGGCTTCGCCGCTTTGTAGTGGGAGACGTGATGGCTTTGGTTGCACCGGCAGGGCCGGGCTTTGGGCCTTCGGCGCTTCGTTCTAAGCGTAGTGGTGGGTTTGATTGCATAGTAATCGGGTTCGATGTTACTCCAAATGGGTTTGGTTTTGGGTTCGATGAATTCGTAAGTCGTTGGGTTGTCACACTAATTTGGGTTCGTTTGGTCATATTTTAGATTCTGCGCGTGGAAGACGTTTTCGCCGGCCGTCTTTGTCTTAGGTATGATTGGGTTCGATTCACAGTAGCCCGGCCACAGCGTGGGGCGTTCGGCGCTTCGTATTGGAGTGTGCCTGAAAATGGGTTTGGTTCCATCGGCATGGAATTCGGGATTTTCAATTGCGAGTCCACCCGTTGGGTGGGGTACAGATAGAAAGCGTGAATTGCGGTCATACACAGAGGGCGGAGAGGTCGGATGGTGGGGCGAAAGGGTAGTAATTTTGTAGTGCCGAAGGGTTCGGCTAGTTGTAGTAACTACTTGACAGTGCGGACGAATCCTAATATAGTCAATATACACCACTATAAAATGTGGGGAGCCGAGACGGTGTCGAATGGGGAAGATAGAAGAGCCCACCATAAATGGTGGGTTACCAAGGCCAAGAAAAAGAACAATCGGAAGACTATGGGTTACCGGTTTTGATTTCATTTGAGATGCAGGGTGCGGCGCCGCGCCCTGCCCAGATTTCGGTAGAGGGTGTCCGCTTCACAGGGTGGTGTTCGATTGATGATTCGCTTGGCTGGCTCAATACTCGCTTTTTGGGCTGCGACTCTGTGCGCGGCTGAAAGCCATTCCCAACAATTATTCAAGGCCGAGCATGATGTGGGGGCGCACGGCATCGGCAATATCGAAATGACGTTTGAGAATCGCGGGCTCTTTTTCGTAGATACGGGTTGGTTTGACGGTTTTACTGGGCGGAGAATCAGCGGATTGACTTACCCTTCCAATAGCGGAACTCTTGTCTCACAATTCGGTGCCCTCATGATCGGTGGCTTGGTTGGCAAAGATACTTTAGTTACGTACACAGAGTTTCTCCCCGACGAATTGCCGGATCAAGTCATCAAGTATGAAACAATTGATGTAAGCTCAGTCCTGTACAGTAAGGAAGCGCACTCGGAAATGGATGCCGTCTGCTCATACAACGACAGCGTTGCCGATCCAAACATACTCTTTCAGCGAAGTCATGTTCCGCTCTACGTCCGAGTCTATCAGCGTTCTATGTCCTGGAGCGCAGCGAATCTCGACGACTTCATTTTGGTGGACTGCAAGATACAATCAATATCGCGTGTCCCGATTGAGTCGATGTGGTGCGGCATCTACTGGGGACCGGCGTTTTATAACAAAGTGTTCGGCACAGGGATTAGTGGCACTACCGTCGGTTACAAGCAACTAGTGGACCCTGACACCTGTTATTCGGATCCAAATCTAAGGGTGGCCTACAGTCTGAATCAGGATGGGAGCCCAGATAATGGTCAGTGGACTCCTGGGTCACTGACAGACGCAGTTGGTATCGTGATCTTAAGTGAAACGCCAGAAAACGGTCGCACAAATTTCAACTGGGTAGATTATGTGAACCAGCCCCCGACCTATTGGTGGGGTCCCAGGCGAGTCGGGACAACAATCGACCCATTCCGGCAAAATTTGGGCAGTGGGACTGGATATATTACGTCTGACGAAGATCATTACTATATGCTCAGCCATCCAGAGGTGGACTATGAGAAAATGCTTTCTGCACTCGACCATTCCGCTGAAGGATTCCTTCCGCCCAATGCCTATTCGTTCGAGTTATCCTTTGGGGGAACACCAAATGTTTGGCTGTCTCGGGGACCGTTCACCTTGTACCCGGGACAAAGCATCGACTTTACATTCGCTTTTGTTGGTGGCGAGAATGTCCATGCCAATCCGACCGATTTCGCCGATTACTGGGATCCGTATCATCCCGAAATCTACTACAGTCATCTCGACTTTAGCGAGTTGATGACCAACGCCCGCTGGGCCAAATGGGTCTATGACAATCCCGGTGTCGACACCGACGGCGATGGGTATTTCGGCAAATTCCGCATCTGCGACGGCGACACAGTCTGGTACGAAGGCGACGGAGTTCCGGATTTTCGTGCCGATATCCCCCCGCCATCGCCGAAACTCAAAGTGATTCCATCTCTGGGTAAGTTGGTTGTTCGATGGAATGGGTATTTCTCGGAGAACGCCATAGATCCGTTTACAAAGACTAAAGACTTCGAGGGGTACCGGGTCTATATGGCGCTCGATGATCGAGAGTCGTCGTACTCGACTCTGATCTCCTGGGACTACCCTAACTACAACCGTTACTACCTCAGAGAAAAGCCGAACCATACGTTTATGTGGGAGACCAAAGACCTGCCGTTTACAATAGATTCACTCCAAGTGCTCTACGGTGACGATTTCTATCCGCTGCGGTACACCAAGGACAACCCTCTGCATATCGGCGATACACAGTACTCCTTTGCCTCGGTAGACTACAACTTATCAGGGTTCCTGCCCGACGGCGTTCACAAAGTCTATCCCGAGGCGATCAACCCCGGCACAGATTCGACCCTCTGGACCGAAGACCAACTGACAACCGAACACGGCAACCCGCTGCCTAAATACTATGAGTACGAGTACACCATCGAAAACGTGCTTCCTACCGTGGCCAATTATGTGTCAGTAACGTCGTTTGACTTTGGATTTGCCAAGGGGAATATCCCGGCCAAAGAATCAAGCAAACGGGAGAATCAGACGGTGGCGTATGCGCAGACTTCGGCTGAGACAGTCGCGTCGCAGAATCTTGATGTCTATGTCTACCCGAATCCCTATATCTGGCAGAAAGACTATCATTCGCTCGGGTACGAGAACCGCGACAACACCCAGATACCTGACCGTTCGCACCGGATCAACTTTGGGAATCTTCCGCCCCGATGCAAAATCTCGATCTTTTCTCTCGATGGCGACCTGATCAGATCGTGGGAACATGACTACAATCCGTTAGACCCGCAGGCGATGCATGATGCCTGGGATTTGATCACGCGCAACACGATGCTGCCGGTGGCGGGGTTGTATTATTGGGTGGTAGAATCGCCAGATCGGACGCAGATCGGGAAGTTTGTGATTATTATGTAGGGGTCGGCGTGACCCCCAAAAAAACAGCCGGCCGTTTGGGGCGGCCGGCTGTCTGTTATAGGAAAGGAGAGGCAGGTTTAGGGTCTAGTCTGTGTCGGGCCGGATTGTTCGCGCTCATATTTCTGCGCGATCGGATAGTACACAAGGAAGGCGATGCCGGCGAATACCAGCATCAGGCCAACCGTGCCGCCGTCGTTCATATCATACGGCAGGAACTGGCTGATCAGAGCCGCCGCGCCGACCGCCACCAGAACCATGCCCCATTTGAGATTGGACAGGTGGTTGGCGCCGTATCCACGGGTGAGCAATTGGCGGGTCTGTTCGTCGACAGCGCCCTTTTCCAAAAGCTGCTGGCGAAGGTTCGATTCTTTGATAACCCGCACGAGTCCGATGATCCCTCCAAAGATCACCAGAAGCACGAAGACCGGTACGAAGTCGCCCATAAGTTCCTCCTTTACAAGGTTTTGTCTATTTCTTTCTTCTGCCCATTAGACCGGTCCCCGGCCCCAAGGGTTGCAGTCAAACCGGGTGCAACATTTCGTCGGGATGCCCGTCTAACTACCATATGGAAGCCACTTTAGACCAATCACTCCCGCTTGTCGACGCCGTCTTGGCGGGCAACAAGACCGCCTACCGGCAGTTGATCGA
>CAYVWS010000123.1:0-7633 GCA_964455535.1 uncultured Ignavibacteriales bacterium
CGGGGTCGTTGGACAGCTTTGTATTCAGATCGAAGTCACCGAACATATCGACCACCGCGAATCTCCCTGACAATTGCACCAAAGCCATGAAGGTCTGAAACGACAGACGACGGAGTTGGGTGGGGAACTCGTGACGCGTAGTCTGGCCGTTTTGTTCTACATCAAATGAAATGATCACGTCGTCGATTTCAGTCAGCGGATCGAACTGTTGATTCGTGCCGCCCCAGTTGGTGGTGATAGTGAGGCCGTCGCGGGTTTGTGTCCAGGAGGTGTCGTCGGCCGATCGAGTCGATGTGCTCAACGTTGCGCTATTCTCATGCCAGAAGTCGCGGGGGTGGGCGGTGGAGATGATGTAGAGGCCGTCGTCTGAAAGCATATCTGCTACGCAGTTGAAATGATCGAGAATGTCGCGGTTGGTCAACAGGTGGGCGAATGACGCAATCAGAATGTAGGCGATGTCGTATTTCTGGTCGGATTGCCAGTTGCGCATGTCGCCAAGATAAATGTCGGCGTCGAGTTTCTCTTGGGCGATAAGTTGATTGGCGTAGGTTACCATTTCCGGCGAGTTATCAAGCCCGTGCGAAAGAAGATCGCGCTTCGCGAATTCACGCACATGATACCCGGGGCCGCAGGCGAGTTCGATAGCTGAGCAGGCCGGGCGGCCGAGGTGATTCTCGGCAACTCTTAAGAGAAAGTCGCACTCGCCCGGTACATCGCGGAAATCAAAGGCGATGTCGTAGATTTGGGGGAGGGAGTAGGGGGAGGGCATTGGGGAAGATCAAAGCTCCTTCTTCAGAAACTCCCCGGTGTATGAGCCCTTGATCTTGGCCACGTCTTCCGGGGTGCCGGTGGCGATGATGCGGCCGCCTTCGTCGCCGCCCTCCGGGCCGATGTCGATTATCCAGTCGGCGGTTTTGATAACGTCGAGGTTGTGTTCAATCACGACAACCGTATTGCCTCGCTCGACCAGTTCGTTGAGCACACCCAAGAGCATCCGGATATCTTCGAAGTGCAGGCCGGTGGTGGGTTCGTCCAAGATATAGAGTGTGCGACCGGTAGCGAGTTTGGAAAGTTCGGTCGCCAGTTTGACACGCTGGGCCTCGCCACCGGAAAGAGTGGTCGCCTGCTGGCCTAAGTGAATATATCCGAGACCGACGTTTGCGAGCGTAAGGAGTTTCTTTTTGATGCGCGGGACATTTTCAAAAAAGTTGAGCGCTTCTTCAACTGTCATATCCAGAACGTCGGCGATCGACTTGCCCTTGAATGTCACGGCCAGCGTTTCGCGGTTGTAGCGTTTGCCTTTGCAGACCTCGCAGGGGATATAGACATCGGGCAGAAAGTGCATTTCGATTTTGATGATACCGTCGCCCTCGCAGGCCTCGCACCGTCCGCCTTTAACGTTGAACGAAAACCGTCCCGGCCCAAAGGCGCGGGCTTTAGAGTCGGGCAGTGAGGCATACAGATCGCGGATGTGCGTGAACAATCCAGTGTAAGTCGCCGGATTGGAGCGCGGCGTGCGGCCGATAGGGGACTGGTCGATATCTATCACTTTGTCGATATGCTCAAGTCCTTCGATTGACTTGTGCGGAAGCGGCATGTTGCGCGAGGCGTAGAAATGGCGCGCGAGAATACGGTAGAGCGTTTCGTTGATGAGCGAAGATTTACCTGAGCCGGACACTCCCGTCACCGCGACGAAAGTCCCGAGCGGAATTTCAGCGTCTACCGCTTTGAGATTATTGCCTGACGCGCCGATCAGTTTGATCATCTTACCGCTGGGGGCGCGGCGTTCTTTAGGAACGGCAATTGATTTTGTACCGGAGAGATACTGGCCGGTGATCGATTTGCGATTGGCTTTGATTTCGGCGGGCGTCCCTTGCGCGATAATCTGGCCGCCGTGGATTCCCGCGCCGGGGCCCAAATCCAATACATAGTCGGCCTGCTCAATCGTGTCCTTGTCATGCTCGACTACCAGCACAGTGTTGCCGATGTCGCGCAGTTCGACCAGTGTGCGCACGAGCTTCTGATTGTCGCGCTGATGCAGGCCGATGGAGGGTTCGTCGAGAATGTAGAGCACACCCACGAGACGCGAGCCAATTTGTGTCGCCAAACGAATACGCTGGGCCTCGCCGCCGGATAGGGTTGCGGCCGCACGACCGAGCGTCAAATAGTCCAACCCGACATCACAGAGAAAGCCGAGGCGTTCATTGATCTCTTTCAATATTTGTTTGGCGATCGTCTGCTGGCGTTTGGTGAGATTGATCGATTTGAAAAAGTCGCGTCCTTTGCGGATCGACATATCGACGACGGTGTCGATCGTTTCGCGGTCAATAATGACGGCGAGGGCCTCCGGGCGCAGGCGGGCGCCTTTGCAGGTCGGGCAAGGCGAGACAGTCATATAGTTTTCGATCCACTGCCGGACACCGTCGGACTCGGTTTGTTTGTAGCGTCGTTCAAGGTGCGGAATGACGCCTTCGAAAGTCGACTGATAGACACCCGACCCGTGGCCCGACCCGGATGCATGTTCGTATTCGAAGGTGATCTCGTCGTCGGAGCCGTGGAGGATGATCCTTTGGATCTTCTCGGACAGTTTGTTGAACGGGGTCGAGAATTTGAAATTGTAATGGTTAGCCAGACCGCGCAGACGGTAGCGATACCAGTTGGACATTTCCGCGCCGCCCCAAGGATGAATAGCGCCTTCGTTAATCGACAGCGACGGATTTTGAATGATCAGTTCCGGGGCGATTTCCATTTTTTGACCGAGGCCGTCACAGGTCTTGCAGGCGCCGAAAGGCGAGTTGAACGAAAACAGACGCGGGGTCGGTTCTTCGTAGCTGATATTGCAGTTCAGACAGGCGAACTGTTCGGAAAAGAGTAGGTCCTGATTTTTGATATTGATAATGACCGTCCCGCCAGCCATGCGCAGGGCGGTCTCGACCGAATCGGCTAGACGCGATTTCGATTTCTCCTGCACGACAAGACGGTCGACAACGGCCTCGATCGTGTGTTTGACATTTTTGGCGAGTTTGGGGACAGAATCGGATTCGACAATGTCACCGTCGATGCGCAAACGGACATACCCTTCGCGCCGGGCCTCGTCGATGATTTCCTGATGCTCGCCTTTTTTTCCGCGGACAAGCGGCGCGAGCACAATCAGGCGGGTGCCTTCTTCGTAGGTCAACACCGAGTCAACGATCTGTTCGGCGGACTGCTGGGTGATCGGCTGGCGGCATTTGACACAGTGGGGAACGCCGATGCGGGCGAAGAGCAGACGGAGGTAATCGTAAATTTCAGTGATCGTGCCGACAGTCGAGCGGGGATTTTTGACCACGCCTTTCTGTTCGATGGAAATGGCTGGGGAGAGGCCTTCGATTAAGTCGACATCGGGCTTTTCCATCAGCCCCAAAAACTGACGGGCATAGGCCGAGAGGGATTCGACATAGCGCCTTTGGCCCTCGGCGTAGATCGTGTCAAAGGCGAGCGAAGACTTGCCGGAACCGGACAGACCGGTGATCACCGTCAGGGTGCTGCGCGGTATTTTGACGTCGATGTTTTTGAGATTGTGTTCACGGGCCCCTTTGACGAAGAGATAGTCGCGGTATTGCTGGTACTTGTTTCCGTTGCCGGCCATAAGGTTCTCCAAAATCGGGTAACTTGCAATATACGCCAAATCGGATGGGGCCACAGCCGGAATCCGGTGAATTTTTCGTAATGTGATAGAGGGATTCGGCCAAAGTAGACGAGTTCAGTCGGCGGCGGTAAGTTGTTGTGGATCAATAGATCGAAACCACTTGACAGGCGCGCACCCGTGGGGCTAATTGGGCCAATATGCACGACGCGCGACAGAAATTTTTCGACGACATGGCGGCTGAGTGGGATCTGGATTACACCGCTGAAGATTTGGAGCGGCTGTCCAAACTGGTCGATTCGATGGATGTAAAATCCGGGCTTCACATCCTGGACCTCGGATGCGGAACCGGCATTTTGTTCGATCTGCTTCGTCGCAAAGTCGGTGACCGGGGATCAGTGACGGGGGTCGATTTTTCGATTCAAATGGTCCAGCGGGCGCACCGTAATTTTCCTTTCGACAATGTGAATGTAGTCGATGCCGACGTTTCAGCGCTGCCGTTTGCCGACAAGACGTTTGATCTAAGTGTCGGATTCCGGGCTTTCCCGCATTTCGAAGATAAGCGTAAGGCGCTGGGTGAAATTCACCGCGTGCTCAAACCGGGCGGGAAATTGTATTTCATTCACTTAGTATCGTCGAAACAACTCGCAATGCACCACCACCGTCAGGGCGGCGTGGTCGCCGAAGATATCCTTCCGGCCGCCGACGAAATGCAAAAGCTGTTCAAAGCGGCGGGCTTTGCCAAACTGACGATCGACGATCACCAGAATTTGTATCTGGCAACCGCCATTAACGGCTAATCCCAACTTTTATGAATGAGTCGATGTCGCGTCCGCGCTGGATCGCGCACACGGCGCTTTATCTGGCGCTTTCGATAACTGTACCGATAGCTTTTCATCTGATCGGCAATGCGGCGGGGTATCCGATAGCGGGGCGCGTGTTTTTGCCGATGCATCTGCCGGTGCTTTTAGCCGGATTTTTGGTGGGGCCCGCCAGCGGCGTGATTGTCGGGTTGTTGGCGCCGACGATCTCGCATCTGCTGACTCAAATGCCACCGCCGTACGCAGTGCCGCTGATGTCGGTGGAGCTGCCGATCTACGGGTTGATCGCGGGGATTGCGTATAACCGGCTCAAGTTGAATGTCTATGTCGCGCTGATCGCGGCGATGATTGTCGGGCGGATTATTTTTGGGTTGTCGCTGTTTGTGCTGGGGATGTTTATCGATCTGCCGTACACGGCAGCCAAATGGTTCTCGACCGGCGGGGCGATTGTGAGCGGCCTGCCGGGGATTGCTCTGCAGTTGGTGCTGGTGCCGATATTGGTCGCGGCGGTGAAGAGGGGTCAGCGATCCCGGTAGGGAAGACGCGGCTGCGCGACGTGATACTTCACTAGCCGCCGTTCCCGGAACCGGAATAGTTCGTGGTGTGACGAGTAATTGTCATATCTCGCGCATACAAAGCCAATCCCCGGGGCAAGGATATCGGTGTAGAGATAAAACCCAAAGATGTCCTCATAATACTTGAAGCACCCGCTGTACATCTGCGTTCCCCAGTATACCGTAGTATCAAGTAACTCAGCCGATCTCTGTGTTCCTGGGAATCCGTCGTGGAAAGTCGGATATGTCATAAGACTATCAGCCGGGGAAACGTATTGCATGGTCTTAAACGTGTCAATTGGAGTGCCGGTTGAATCAAGAGTATGTTCGCGGCTGAAGATAGTGTCCCCCGAAATCAGGATCGTATCGGTCATCCATAGAAACGATTGGTTGAGAACAATCCATTCACCGAACTGGTCGGTGAATGTTCCGATGATGGCGATGCTGTCGCGGCCGGAGGCGACAACCTGCCAGATAGGAGCTTCAATAGTAGTATCGGAATAGACCCAATAGCTGCCGACCGTTGTCGGAAATCGCATTCCTCGTGTTATCCTCTGAGATGTTACTGGAGACTTGTCGCAAGAAAGGACGGCGCTCAGCAGTAGACATAAGCACCCAACTACAATTCTAGGCTTCATCGACACCTCAAGTGCACACTGGCACCTACAACTGCGACAGGCTCACTGGTTTGCTAACTACGACAAAATAGTATACGAACCGGCGTTGCATTGTCAATCACCAACTGATCGGGCGGATTCGATAGCGGAAGGCTGATAGCTTCACCCCGCCTGCGGCGGGTCTTTCGATTACGAAGGACGAGTCATTACTATATCAACAGGCAGGCGACGGCGTCTGACGCTCACGAAATGCCTGGCTCGCAAAGCGCCAGAACTATCCGGCGACGAAAAATGCCCACCCGATGGGTGGGGTACAAGATCAGCTACCCAACAAACCCACACTCCTTGTGGGCGCCGTCGCAAAATGGTTTGTTTTTCGACTGACCGCAGCGGCAAAGCGAAAAAGCGCCTTCCTTGATGATCACCGTGCCGTCGGGCATCGTGATCTCCGCCTTCACACACTCAACTTTGACCGAGGCGTTCGGTCGAACGGTCAGTTTAACATTTCCGATGTCCATAGTTATCCTTTTCGAATTAGAGTCTATTCCCCGCCAGCTATCTCGGCCAAACGGTCCGGATCCAAAATCTCAATCGTGCGGCCGTCGACTTTGATCACGCCCTCTTTGGTAAGTTTCGCCAATGATCGTGAGAGCGTTTCGGGGATTGTCCCCAATTGTGAGGCGAGCGTATTTTTCTTCTCGGGCAGAGTGATCTTGCGCTGGGGTTTGCCGGTTTTGGTGTCGACCATATTGTGCAGGTGATGCGCCACACGGGTGGTGACATCAGTTAGCGACAGTTCTTCCACTAAGCCCGTAAGCTTGCGCAACAGTTGAGAGAGGCGGGCGATCAGAGTCAGCGACAGCTCTGGTGATGATCTTACCAGCGCGACAAATTTCTCACGGCTGATAGCGATCAGTTCCGAATCGGCCAGCGCTTGAGCGGAGGCGGGGAACCGCCCGCCTGCGAACATCGCGGCCTCGGCAAACGAATCGCCCGGATTGGCAATCATCAGGATTTGCTCTTTGCCGTCGGGGGAGAGCTTGAAAACTTTCACACGACCGCTGGCGACCACGAAGAACGAATGCGCGGGCTCACCGTCGGAGAAAAGCACTTCCTCGCGAGAGGCATTGACCAGCGACGAAGTCGACGCGATCTGGTCGAGCAGTTTGTCGGGCAGCTCGGCAAAGAGATAGCAGCGCTTAAGATGGTATTTGGCGGGGGCGGGCATGCCGGAAGATATTGCGGCGGCCTCGGCCCGTCAATCTTGCTGCATGTCAGTAGGGCGGGTTCGTCAATGAACCCGCCACGTCTTGCGGGACTCCACAAAGACGGCGGCTCCAAAGACGGAGCCGCCCTACAATGCAGAGGATGTCGAATCCTCTCGCTTCGCACGACCCCGCCCGAGGCGGGGCGAGGGATTTTCACCTACTGAAACCCAATTTGGAAGTGTGTAAAATCGAGAAGATGCGGAATTGCGTCGGCGCTTCGCTTGACGCGACAATGAGAGTCAACGGAGGGCCTTTAGACTCCGCTCAAGGCGTCGGTGGCATGGCCAGCACCTGAGCCATGTCTGTGGGTCTTCGACATGTTGCTTTTCACCTCGGCGATGACGACAAAAAAAGCCCGCGGGGCGGGCTTTGCGAAAGCGGCTGTGAAAACGGAAATTTACAGAAGCGAGTTAAGCATCCGCTCGATATCGGACATCATGAGCGGTTTGCCCAGAATACCGTCGGGCTGAAGCTTGCCGGCCTGGTGTTCGATCTCGGAAACGGAATAGCCGGAGATCAGCACCACCGGCACTTTCGGAAATTTGTCTTTGACCTCTTTTAAGAGTTCAAGGCCGGACATGTTGGGCATGCGCATGTCGGTAATCACCAGCGAGAAGCCGCCTTTGGAAAGTTCGGTCAGCGCTTCAGGGCCGTCGCCGGCGCGCACGGATTCGTAGTCAAATACTTCCAGCATTTCCTGAAGCAGAGAAGACATGTTGGGGTTGTCGTCGACAATGAGAATTCTCTT
>CAYVWS010000124.1:0-6115 GCA_964455535.1 uncultured Ignavibacteriales bacterium
CAATTTCTTGCTGACCCGATCCGAATGGCGGCTTCACAGACGAAGCCGCCCTACAATAAACTGAAACAATTCGGCGATCGGATTGTTACACGAATATCCAACCATTCAATTCGGAGATCATATGAATCGGTATGTGAAACTAAGCGGATTTTTATTGGCGCTCGGATTTTTCACGGTGTCTTCGGCCTTTGCCATCGGCTCCAACGAGAAAGCGCCCGAAGAATCAGCGTCTGACAATTCACGCAAGGCAACCGATTACTACAACAGCGCGGTCAAACGCATCGAGCATGCCAAAGAAATCGGAGCAAAAGGCGACTCCGCGTATGCCTTCAATTACCGGGCCACCTCCGATGCCAAAATCCGAAAAGAACTTGAAAAAGCGGTCGAAGATCTGAATCAAGCCACCGCTCTCAAACCCGATCTGAAAGAAGCCCACAATAATCTCGGCTACTGCTACCGCAAACTCGGGAAACTCCCCGAATCGCTGGCAGCGTACAGCAAAGCTATCGCACTGGACTCGAATTTTGCGCAGGCCCGCGAGTATCGCGCCGAGACATATCTGGCGATGGGCGATCTGGCCAAAGCCGAGGGCGAACTGACTTATCTGAAAGGTCTCAAATCCCCCTTTGCCGATCAGCTCGCGTTATCCATTGAACTGTACAAGCTCGCCGAAATCGACAAGGCCGCCAAAGGCGCCGACAAGAAATAGGGCTATTTCCGGCGGCGTCGCCACGACCACCGCGGGCGCCGATGCGTGGGCCGTTGCTTTTCTATGCGTCGGTTGAGATATATCCACATTGCCCAGCCAAGGATAATCATACCGATGACGAACAATGAATACGCGATTCGCCAGTCGACATCCTTGGTAAGCAAACTGTACTCCGACATCCCGCCAATACTCGCCAGCAAATTCAAAGGTAAAAAGACGACGTTAATCAATGTCAGATTGCGCAGCAAGACGTTCATATTGTTATTGATCAGATTGCCGCGCGCGTCCATGAGCCCCGACAACACCGAGCTGAAAATTTGCGTCTGGCGCAGGCACTGTTGGTGCTCGATAATGATGTCGTCCATCATTTCGATATGTTCCTCAGTCATTCCGATCTTTGCCGGGGCGCCCCTGATTTTTCCCAGTACCGCCGCGTTTTCTTCGATCGCGTTCAGATAGTAAATCAAGCTCTCGCCGAGCGCAAACATCTGCAACAAATACTTGTTTTCCATCGACGTGGAGAGCTTGACCTGCAGATCGGCGTTGATCATTTTGATCGCCTTGAGGTGGCCGAAATAATGCCGCACGATATTCAGGAAAAAGCGCAGGATGACGCCGTTGAGCGTGGATACTTTCTGGAATTCGCGGTCGCTGAACGGGATTTCGCCCGCTCCCAAAATGATTGTCAGTTTGCCTTCGCGAAGCACAAAGCCCACGGTCGATACGCCGAAGCGCACCTGCTGATCGGTGGTTACATTGTCGGGGCGCTTGAAAACGATAAACGTGTACTCGGGAGTAAACTCAACACGGGAGATTTCGTCCGGGTCAAGCGCCGATTCGAGATCGTGACGATCCATTCCGATTGTCTCGACCAGATATCCCTTTTCGGTTTCGTCGGGAGCGGAGAAGACATCGATGGTGGCATGCTCGGCGGCAGCGGCAACGACCAACCCGTCTTTGATTTCATAGAATGCTCGCATCGGTTCTCCCTTTGATGGACTTCGCGGCTACACGTCGCTTTTGCTTTCATTCGGCGGATTGATGACTTCGTCCGGAATGGTCACCTTGGGCAGAAAGATCCCCACGTACCGCTGGTACCACTTCCACTTTTTCTTTTCTTCCTTCATAAACGCTTTGATTCGCTTCTCGCGCGCCTGAGCGACCGAATCCATCGCCTCGATTCGCTGAATCAGGATCTCAAGCGTTTGCCGCTTTTCAAGCGCCGTGCGAAACGTGTCGTAGTCCTTCAGGTTGAACAACGACTGGACAATCGGCTCAAAAAAGACCATCGCCTGCGACCCGACGAAGTTCAGCGGTTTGACCGACTCTAAAAAGACAATCGCCGGCACGGTCATCGATTTCTCCACCACTTTCTTCGCGACTTTCTCAAGCACCGCCAGCTCTTCTTCCGGAAGCGGCGTCTGTTCCGGGACTTTCATCGCATCGCGAAAGATGCTCATGCTGTCACCTCCGGCGGGTTGGCGGCTATCCGTGTGGTGCAGAAATCGGTCACGGCTTCTCTGTTGCCCTGAAACATCAGGTAGATCCCGCGGAAATTCTCAAGCCGCGAGGTCGTCGCAAACGGCGACAGCAGGATACCGTTTTTGTCGGGATAACAACTGCGGTACAATTTCCATTCTTTCATCAGTGTCTGGGTCGTGGTCTTGATGGTCACTCCCTGGCTATCCAGCCGATACCGCGTCGGAAAGTAAAACTTGGCAAGCGAAGCCGCCATGATCACCATCGCCAACACTGCGAACACCTGCGACTCCGTTGTGATACGGACCAGCGCCACGACCGCCACTACAAAAGCGCTCACCGCCACCGACACCCACGGCCGTCGTTTCACCGGGTGCACTGTCCACTCAAGAACCGGACCTTCGGCCGGGGTAAGCATGGCCTGCGTGGTCGCGCGATCTGATGAGTCGGGAGCGGTCACCGGATTTACTCTTTCGACTTGGGCAGTTCGCGATACCGCTCTTGCTTTACCTTCTCTATCCAGTCGAGAAGCTCTTTTGCGGTGATCAGTTTCTTTTCGATCAGCAGACGAACAAGGGCTTCCTGCGAAAGATTGTTCGACAGCGCCAATTCTTCAAACGTGATGTCGCGCTCTTTGCCGTCCATCACCATTTTGAGCGCGACTTTGCTATCAGCCATACCGGTCTATCCTTTCGGAATATCTTGTCCGTCGGCAATATACGTCACGACCTCATGGCGCGACAGTCCCCAGATTCAGTGTTGTTTAGATGGAATCGGAGTCGAAAGCGGCACAGCCCGTCCGCCCTGAACGCGATAGAGCGGCATGGCGGTATTTTCCCGGAGATTGCCGAAACTAATCGTTCCTGCGGCTCCGGCATATTCGCCTCGAAGCGACAAATATTTGACCAGACCTTCTCTGGTTGTACCGCCGTTTTGAGCGGCGTCGGCGATCAGTTTGATGGCATCGTATCCCAGACAGGCAAGTCGGCTCGGTTTTGTGCCGAATTTCTTCTGGTAGGCGCTGCTGAAATCGGCAAACGCTTCGGTATTCTGCTGAATAATGAACGGTGAAGGAAAAACGGCCTGCTTGGTTACTTCGTCACCCATGCCGTACACAAGCGTATCGCCCCAGCCGTCAGAACCCAAAAGAGCGGCATCGATGCCGTAAAATCTCAGCTGCGGCAGCATCTGTCTAAGCTGAGAGGCACCGCCGGGCATGAACAAACAATCGACATGCGCCGGCACACCTTCGGGATCGAGCGTGTCGCCCTTGGCGTTGATATACCAAATTGAATCAGCGCGATATCCCAAAATCATGGCTTTCAAATCGGCGAAATACGGCCCGAAGTCGCGATCACGAGTGCGATAGACTTCGGTTGCGACAATCGTTCCGCCGGATAGTTGAAACCGGCGAGCGAAAGCGTCCACCATCGGCTGAACCGAAGATTCTCCGGTGGTCAGAATCGCCGCCGAATCAGCTTTGACGATCAAGCGGGCATACTCTGCCATGGCAGTCCCCTGCAATTCGACATTAGCTGAAAGCTGAAACGATGTTGAACTCAGGGTAGTAATCCCGGCATCAGTGGCGGCGGGAATCAGCACAGGTAATTTCAAACTCGAAAGTGATGCCGACACGACTGCCGCCTCGTCGCTGGTCAACGGTCCGATCGCGGCAAGAGCGTTGCTCGAATCTATCGGACGAAGCAGCCGTCCCGCGGTGATCGGGTCGCCTTTCGTATCGTAAGGGACTAGTTGAAACCCGATGCTATTCTTAGTGGCCGATTCATCAGCCGCTACCGCTGCGCCCTGCATGATCTGCTGGCCGAACGACTGAAACTCGCCGCTGAACGGGAGCAACACCGCAATGTTGAATTGCGTCTTCACATTGGCAGATGGTTTCGTGGTGGTTGAGGTTGGCGCGCTTGTCTCGTCGCAGAGCGAATTGAGTTGATCGCGCAGCGCCGCTTTCGCCGCCGGAATATCGGCCAGGATGCGACGCGAGAGTTGGCAGCGCTGATCGTCGGAGAGCACGACAAACACCCCTTTGGCCAATTGCACGTCGGAGGCCGCATTGAGCGCACCGGTCAGCGACCCGAGAATCAATTTCTGCAATCGGTCTTCGGTCGCATCGCGCCACGATGTCACCCAGGCCTCAAGTGCGCCGTTGACATCGGTCAATCCGTATCGTGAGTTGCCAAGAAAATACTCGGCATACGATTTCAACTCGTTTTCGGGAAATTGATCAATCAGTTTGCCGAACGCGGCCGCGGCGTCGGCGTACTCTTTGCGATAGAAATCCGCCCGCCCGGCATTATATAGGAATAAGTCGAGATTTTTCGACTGCGGGTAATGAGAAATCAGGTCGCGAAAGGCCGACGAGGCGCCGTCGTAATCCCCTTTTTGCAGAAGTGCGTTGCCGGCATCGTAGGCATCGGCGATTTCTTTGATATCGTCGATCTTGTCTGCCGCCGACACCTGTGGCGGGACAAAAATCAGCATTCCGAAAAATGCCGCCGCGATGATCAGGCGCGCGATCATCTACAGTGAGTACTTGCCGAAATCCTCGGGGTTGATATTCTTGAGCCGTTCGCGCAGTGACTCGCGATCGGTCGGAAAGGGCGGTTTGTCTTCGGAACTTTCCGGCGGTGCGTTGAACAGCTCTTCGTTGACGAAAATCGAAGCACCGGTTTTGAGCGCCAGTGCAATCGAATCGGATGGCCGCGCGTCGATCTTTCTCACCGTCCCGTTCGTGCGCAGATAGATCAGCGCATAAAAGGTCGAGTCTTTGATTTCAGTGATCTCGACCCGTTCGACATGGGTGTGAAGTTCCTCGATGACATTCTTCAGAAGATCATGGGTGAGCGGCCGCTTGGCGCCCACGCCCGAAAGTTCCATCGCGATAGCCCACGCCTCGGCATGACCGATCCAAATGGGAAGAACCTTGTCGATCCCTTCGGGCGTGAGGATGACCACCGGTGTATTGGTAGTCATATCCAGCGCCAGACCTTCGAGCTTCACCTCGAGAAAATTCATCTTAGCTCTTCTTGATCACCCACAAGCGTAGATTCGCGGTTACGTCGCGGTCGCACTTGACCGGCACCGTGTAGACGCCCAGCGCCTTGATCGGCTCTTCGAGTTCGATCGCCCGCTTGTCAACCAGCACGCCCTCTTTTTCGAGCATTTCGCTGATATCAGCAGTGGTCACCGATCCGAACATCTTGTCTTCTTCGCCGACCAGCACTTCGCGCGACAGCGAGAGTTTCTCGATACGATCTTTGACCACCTCGGCCGCTTTGCGGCGCTTGCGGTCGCGAACCAGCTTTTGCTTTTCGATTTCACCAATCGATTTCAGATTGGCCTGAGTCGCCGCAATCGCCAGATTGCGCGGCATCAGATAGTTGCGGCCGTACCCGGCCTTCACTTCTACTGTCTGCCCGGCTTTGCCAAGCTCGGCGACATCTTCTCGCAGAATTACTTTCATCGTAACACCTCTGTTTCAAATATAAAACATCTCATATCGTCTCATCAACCGATCTTTGGGCCCGCGCCCGCCAATCGACATGGCTGTCGATAAGCCCCAAAAGGGCTATGACAACCAATCCCACGATCTGTGCTAAGAACAATGTCACATACACGAAGAGTCGTCCGATGACGCCGAAGTGCATCCGGCGCAGGAAACTCTCAATTAGCGACATTCCCATCACGGCATAGATCACACCCAGTCCGACCAGCGCATTGTCCGCAATCAGCTTGAGCGTCTCACCGCCGACAATTCGCATCGCGGCCGCGATTATCACGGCAACGGCCAGCCAGAACGGCGCTTTCCACTGGACAAACGTCGGCATCGCCGACGGCTTGCCTTGCGGCGCCAGTTCGCGATGGCTAAACCAAATATATCCGACCGAGAACTGCACCGCCGCGCCGAGC
>CAYVWS010000124.1:6215-7506 GCA_964455535.1 uncultured Ignavibacteriales bacterium
GCCAAAATTCCGGCTGCCAAAGTCGAGCCGAGCAGCATTGTCCAGGTCGTCACCCACAAAATCCAGGTGACAGGATCGGTCAAGAACATCGCCGAGAGGCCGACTGCGGCCACTATCCCGACGGACAACAAAGCCGTCTGACGGTGATACACCAGCGTCGGAATACCGGCAAACAGAAAGATGATCGCGGCGTAGGTCAGCGCCGAAATAATCAGCACAAAACCCGGCACCGCTTTGGCGTTGTCGGACCCGAACACCAGCAGCGCGTAAACTGCCAGCACTACCGGCACTGCGTATCGAAACAACCATCCTCTTCCTGTGTCCTTGGGATATTGTCCCAGCGGGCTGTTAAGTTCAGTCATTGCGAGGTGCGACGTCTTCGGCGCACCGAAGCAATCTCTCCGCAAATGCTCTGACCATCACGACTGACCGTTGGCGACAGGTATTCTTACCGGAACGACTCCGACGCAAACGGCAGGATCGCCATATGGCGTCCGCGTTTGATCGCCGCAGTCAGTTTCCGCTGATGGGTCGCACAGTTGCCGGAAATTCGGCGCGGCACAATTTTGCCGCGTTCGGTCATAAACCGACGCAACAGGCGTTCATCCTTGAAATCGAGATATTGAATCTTATTTTCGCAAAAGCGGCACAGTTTGCGCCGTTTCTTCTCTATGAACTCAGCCATGGTATACTCCAGTATTTCTTTTTGACATTACGACACCACATGGGCGCATCACCGCGAAGCGCCAAGGTCCAGACATATGTCTGGTTAGTCGTGGCGTCCTCTTCCGCCGCCGCGCGGACGATAATCATCGTCATCGCGGAATCTTCCGCCGCCGCGACCGCCGCGGAATCCGCCGCCGTCACGGTTCTCGCGCGCTTCGCGACGCGCCTCGGCCGCCGCCTGATCAGCACGATCCATCGACTGCTGCAGCGCCTCACGCGCCGCGCGCACTTGCTCCGGATCACCTTCGTATGAAATGGTGATGTGCCGGATGTAGGCCTCGTCCAGACGATAGTGCCGTTCCAACTCGGCGTTGAGTGTCGGCGGCGCCTGATAGATCAAGCTGGTGTAATACCCTTGGGTGAGACCGTCGATGGGGTACATCATGCGACGGGCACCGATGCGGTCGTCGACCACGATTTTCCCGCCGCGATTGGTGATCAGATCGACCACCGACTTGACGGATTTCTCGATAGTGACTTCGTCGGTCTGGGGATTGACAATAAAGCAGGTCTCGTACAGTTTCACTGCACTTCCTCCCTACGGACGTTACGGTTATGGGTGCGA
>CAYVWS010000125.1:0-7414 GCA_964455535.1 uncultured Ignavibacteriales bacterium
CTGGCCGGCGCTAAGAAACTTGGAATCGAGTACGAACAAGCAAAAGCGCATTTCTTCGCCGGACGCGCCGCGGTTGGACTTGGCCGTCGGGGCGACGCCCGTCGGCAATTGTTGCTCGCGGCGACACTATTCGCGCGCCAGAAGAACACCGGATTTGCCAAAGCCGTGCAGTTCGACCTGTCAAAGTTGACCGGTCGCACCGCCGCAGGAACATCACATCGCGTATCCGGCCATATCGCCCGAACAAATCAACTTCCGCTCTGGTCGGCCATCCGGGATATTCAGATCGCCGCTGTTCATTCAGACGATGCCACCGCGCTGTCGCGACTGGAACACAACCCGGCAGTCAAACTTGTTCCGCATCTGGCCGCGCAGCGTCATACGATACTCGGTGATCGCGCGGCCAAACGACACCAGACCACTCAGGCCATCCGCGAATGGTCAGAGGCGGCTGAAATTCTCGACGGTGTCCGCGCCAAACTTCCGCCGGTCGAATTGCGATCGAGTTTCTTTGGTCGCTCGACGGTACCGTTCAGAAAACTTATCGCGACCGAGTCGGCCCGCGATCCGATGACCGCCGCCGTCTGGGCCGAACGATTCAAAACGGTCGGCTTGTGGTCGCCGATCGATGATTCGGTGCTCGGTTTTCCGGCCCGTGCCCGCATTCATGAAAATTTGGCGGTGCTCGCCGGTCAGGTGGCTGCGGTGGTAAACCAAAGCGGCGCCGCGCCCCACAAACGATCGGTGGTTGGAATGACAAACCCGCTATCGAACGAAGTTCTGCGCCGCAAACTGCGGGTCGATCAGTCATCACTTTACAGCGCCGCCGATGGCCAGGTCGATTCGAACCTGCAAATCCGCGATATCATCGATCAGGCCTCGCGCGAAAACACAATCGTGCAGTTTCATGTCGGTGACCGCGACTTGTATGCCTTTGTTCACGACCATGGGGACTGCCGCGTGCTCGTTTTCGACGGCGGCATGGCACGACTCGAACAGCTTTTGTCCCGCTGGCGCTTTTTGGTCGAAGCCGCGCATGGAAATCGAAGGAGTTTTCGACGCGATGATCTCAAAGAAGAAACGCGAACTCTGGCCGCGCTCGGCGAGTGGTTGATCACGCCGCTTGAACTTGGCGGTCGCGATAAACGGTTGGTAATCGTTCCCGAGGGGCGACTCAGCGGCGTACCGTGGTCGGCGGTTCTGGTTGGTAACCACCACCTGTACGAATCGCATGTGATCACACTAACACCAAGCATCCGTCACTTCGCGGCAAGCAACGCGCGGAAGATCAAATCAAGACGCGCCGACCTTTTCGTTGGTTCGACTTCCGGCCTGCGCTCGGTGCAATCCGAAGTCGAGGCCATCGCCGCACAGCTTGGCGGATTCGACACGCAGATGCACAATCCCTGCCGACGCGCCGATTGGCCGGAAAACTCAGACGCAAGAATCTGGCATTTCTCCGGCCACGCGCATCTTCGCGCCGACAACCCCTTCTACTCATCGCTGCAATTGGCCGACCAGCCGATCTTCGCCGAAGATTTCCGGCTTCGCCGCAATCGCGTCGAACTGGTCACCCTGGCGGCCTGCCGCACCGGACAACAGACGAGTTTGCCCGGCGATGAAGCCGGCGGCCTTGTTCGCGCTCTATTGGAAATGGGCGCGCGCACGGTGGTAGCCGGCGGTTGGGCGGTCGCCGACAAATCGACGGCGCTTTGGATGGAACAGTTCTACCGTTCGTATGTCGACGGCAGCTCGGCGGGCTTGGCCGGCCGTTCTGCAATGGATTCAGTAAAGAGCAAATACCCCTCGGCCTATCACTGGGCCGCGTTTTCCCTATATGGAGCGTATTGACGATGAAAAGATTTACACTATACTTACAAGAGGTGATTCGAATGAAGAACCAAAGCCGCATAGGATCGGCGACGATTGCGGCGGTCGCCTTGTTCCTGGTACTTTCTCTGCCGCTGATTTCAACGTGGGCCGGTTCACCGGATAATTCATACGGCACCAATCCAAACAAACAGGAGCCGGTTGTTCCGGCTTCGGATTACGCCCCGCATCAGCTTGTCGTGCGCTCATCACAGCCAACCAGCACGCTGGCCTATCTTGGTCGGGCCGACGTGCAGTCGGTTACTCGCGTTATGAGCGACGCTCCCGTCTATCTGGTGCAGCTTGATCCGTCGGCCGACGTTCCCACGGTCGCGGCGCAGGTTGCCGCCACACCGTCGGTTGTCTATGCCCATCCGAACTATTTGTTAAGCCGTAGTTACTCTATTCAGGGAAGTTATCCCTTTCCCGATCAGAATGTCACCGGCACGATGGAAGGGCAGTATTCCAACGCGCTGTTGAATCTTAATGAAGCTCACGCGATCGCCACCGGATCGGGTATCACGATCGGTGTCATTGATTGCGGAATCGACTTCGCCCATCCGAAACTTCAGGGCAAAGCCGTCTCCGCCTGGGACTATGTCGACGCCGACGCCGTCGCCTTTGACGAACCCGACGGTAAAGTGAGCGGCCATGGGACCTTCGTCGCCGGCATCATTCACCTGGTGGCTCCCGATGCTACCATCCGTTCGTATCGCGTCATGAACCAGAATGGCTATGGCGATGGTTTCTCGGTTGCGCAGGCAATCGAACGGGCAGTCAACGACGGCTGCAAGATCATCAACTTAAGCCTGGCTCTTACCGCCCGGCACTTAGCGGTGCGGGATGCCATTGACCGCGCCGCGTCACTGGGTGTGACAGTGGTGGCCGGATCGGGTAACGACGGACAAGAGCTGGCGGTCTATCCGGCCGCTGAGCCGAATGCTGTTGCGGTCGGATCGGTCGATTCTCTTCTGCGTGTGACATTGTTCAGCAATTTCGGCGCTGCGACCGACCTGTTTGCCCCCGGACAAAATGTCTACTCGTCATATCTGTCTTCGGGCTATGCCTGGTGGAGCGGCACCAGTTTTTCCGCTCCTTTTGTCTCGGGTGTAGCCGCACTGCTCAAACAGCAGGAGCCGGCCGCGAGTACATTGCGCATACGTCAGCGCATGTTCAATCGCGCCACGCCGATTGACACGATGAACCCGAATATGCATGGTGGGCTCGGCCGCGGAATGGTTAACCCGGTCGGTTCACTCAACGACACTACCTCGACCGATTCGGCTGTTTTCATTCCCGACACACTGTTCGCGACTCATCACATCGGCAACATGTATGTGATACAGCCCTTTGTGAGCGGACTCTTGATTTCTACGAAAGACCCGGCGCCGTTCACCTCAAGCGTGGTCGACACCGGTGTCGGCATCTTCTGCTGGGTAAATGACACAGCCAACTACTCCGGAGATTCGCTTCGAATCTGGATGTCGCCTGAGCAGTTCTTCCCGGGGGTCTACTACAATACAATCGCATTCTATGTCGCCGGAATACCGGAGCCCGCGTACGTCGTCGTATGCCTGACGGTCGAAGGACAACTTCCGAACCAGAACAACGCCTGGCTCACGCCGCCCGATGTGTACGTCACCGCCCAGCACAGTCACATGAGTCCGATAAATGCCGGCTCGTACCTGTCGTCCAATAATGCTCCGGCTCTGTACACGGTCTCGCAAAGGCCCGGAGTCCCGCATGTGGTGCAGATCATCGACACCGCCGGGCTCACCAACGACAGCGTTCGATTCTATTTCACACCGTCGGAGTTTTTCAGCCCCGGCCTGTATGAAGACACACTCTTCTACAGCATTGCAGGCATTCTCAATCCGGTTGCGCTGGCCATTCATATTCAGATCACCGGTGATACCGTCGCGTACCAGAGTGCCTCTTTCTCTCCGGCCAATCCGGATTACTATGTGGCCCCGGGCGGCACATATACTCGTACCATCCTCATCAATTCAAATCCCGCGGCAACCTACTCTGCGTATGTTCCCGACTCAGTGCCGTGGCTGCATCTGGTTCACGCCGGAGGCACTGCCCCCGATTCGATCGTGCTTCAACTCGTGACTACCGGACTGGCGCCCGGACCGTACATGACGTACTTGTACGCCAACGTGACCGGCTATGCCGCCAATCCGATCATTGCGCGAATCAGAATGTATGTGGACACGACAAGCGGAACCGATTCTGCCTGGCTGACCTATTCCACCGCGCAATTCACCGCTCCCGGCGGCGTGCCAACGGTAACTTCGGGTCAGTTCACAGTAAATGCCGGCGGCGCAGCCAAGCAATGCGCGGCGTTTCTGCGCGATGCCCGCGACTTTATCAGGATGCAGGACTCGATCAAGACCACACCCGGAGTGTTTCACTTCGCCATTGAGCCGACGACCTCCAATCCCGGCATCTATGTGGACACAGTTGAGATATACATAAACGGCGTATCCAATTCGCCGCTGCGGTATGTGGCAACTCTGAACATAGGAGCTTCCGGTGCGACGGCGTGGTTCCATGGCGCCGACGGTGACACGGTGTTCAGCCAGGCGAGCGGAACAGTATCGATGCGCAATCTGATGGTCGGTTCTTCCAACTATCCAGCGGCTTTCACAGCCAGCTTTGACGGCGCTGTACCATTCCTCAGTATTACCAGCGCACCAGGAGTCACACCCGGCACCATCACGTACCGCGTCGATACCCGAAGTGTAACTCCGGGACAGTATAGTTCGCGGTTGCGCGTGATCGTTGCCGGTGTGAACGACACACTCTCCACGAGCATTAAAGTGAATGTCACCGCGGGCTCAAGTGACTCGGCCTGGATCAGCGCTTCGTCCGGACAGTTCTCAGCTCCGGGCGGGGTACCGACACAGACACAGGGGCAATTCACAGTCTATGTACCGGATTCTCAGAAGTATGTGGTCGCGAGTCTGCGGGACCATCGCGATTTCATTCACCTGTACGATACGCTTAAACTCACTCCAGCCACATTCTCGTTCGGCATTGAGCCGACCACCACCGCTCCCGGCATCTATGTCGACACGATCGACCTGTTCGTACTTAACAACTCGTTGACGCAGCTGCGGTATGTGGCAACGCTTACCATCGATACCGCCGGAGACACGACCGGTACGCCTACTGTGACCATCACGCCAAGCCCGCTGAATGTCACCGCGCCGCCGGTGAGTTTCGATACCCTGTGGCGACAAGTGCTGGTCTCCACCACCGGCGGAAACCATTACTATTCGATGGGAGTCGATGGTAACGGCAGTCGATTTGTCTATATCTGGGACACGGCAGGTATCACGAACGATTCGGCGACGCTGTTGATCGTTCCCGGCGCAAGATCGGCCGGCGTGTACACGAACTATGTGAGATTCTATGTCGTTGGCGTCGCCGGATACACAACCTTGACCGTCACTCTGACAGTTTCCGAAGGCGGTTCCGAAGTTGCCTCGGTTGAACTCTCCAATTATCCGAATCCCTTCAACCCAACGACAACCATCGCCTTCACTCTGCCCGCTGCGGTCCGAGCCAAAGTGGAAGTGTATGATCTTCTCGGACGCAATGTGAACACCCTGTTCGATCAGGTCGGCGTTGCCGGAGAAAATCTGGTGATCTGGGACGGCACCGACCGTTACGGTTCACCGGTTGCCAGTGGCATTTACTTCTACCGATTGACGACCGAGAGTCAGTCCATATCGAAGAAGATGCTGCTTCTGAAGTAGCCCGCACTCTATCGTCGCCTCGACAAAGGCCGCGCCCGTCTGAAGGGCGCGGCCTTTTTTCCTGCGTAAGTGTGTGCGCGCGGTCAGCCGGCTACTATTCTAGATGATATCGCGGCGCAAGCTCAAGCGAAGCATCAGCGCTTTCACATTCGGAAAAAGATCAAGCGACTGCAATGGCCCAAACGATTCGGGCGGGCTCTGATCGCCGCGCTGTAAGTAGTACTCAGCCGATAGCGTCATGTCGGTCTTCGCGCCAGCCGGAAACGAATAGCTGAGCCCGTAAGTCCAGGCAGTGAACGACGCCAGCCGTGCGTCGGCGCTGACATAGTCGGGCCGGATTTCGCCGAGCACCAGAAATGGACGGGAGAAATCGGCGCGGGATTGATAATACCATCGCGCTCGCGGCTCGAGCGATTTTCGCGCACTCAGATTTTTCTTAAACGACAACTCGGCCGTGTGCGACTGCACCCCCCAGTCATCGCGGTAGTATCGATACCCGGTCTGCGAAACCATGCCCATCAGAAAGGTCCGAACATCGAAAGCGCCGGAAAACCCGGTGCGTCGGTTCGGTCGTTTCTCGAATAGCTGGTTGACCGGCTCGCCGGCGTCGATCGAATCCGACGGCTGTACGACCGAGATCACTTTGTACGGATCGGTCTGATATCCGGCGGTGTAGTTTCCCGAAAGACTGAAACGCGCCAGCGTCAGTTTCGAAAGTACACGCGAAAATGACGCCGATGCCGCGTAGACATCTTTTGATCGTGAACCGTTGCCGATCAGCCGTCCTTGATCATTGTCGCGCGCCGTGTCGGTTGGCGAAAACGGGGTCGGCACACCGCCGTTGGGATCATTCTTGTCGTGACTGTACGACCAGGAAAAGCCGAGCGTCGATTTCATCTGGTCGAAATCCTGAATCAACGCGCCGTAGAGACCGATCGATTTGTAGTCGTGCTCGCTCGATAGATTCAGCCCTACACTCGCTTCAGAGTTGGGCGCGAATCGCCGGGTAAGGCCGGTCTGCGCCGCAAAGCGAGTATCGCGGAAGTCATCGTCGCGCGGAATCTGTCCGGCTGGCACGACAACAGTCGAGCCACCCGAAGCGCGGGTGACGGTTTGCGCGCGTTTCGACGGTGACCCACCGGTCGGCGATGCGCCGGTCAGGCCGTCGTAGGTCAGACGAAAACTCAGTCGGTCGCCGTTGTTCAACCCGCGTTCGAGCGAGTACAGAATTTCAGTCGCCCGGACCCGGTCACGTTCCGAGTATAGCAGAATCGAAGTTTCCGAATGACCGGTGCCCGCGGCGTGAACCGGACTTGCGCCAACAAGCGACGCTGCGGCCGTCGTGAGTGCCCGGCGGATTGAGCGATGACAGTTCAGTTGCATCCGCACCCACCGCCGCTGACACCGCGTCCGCCCGGAGTACCTTCCTTGGAGAAATAGACATGGTCATCGATCGCGATCTTATTGCCGTGCTCGTCGAACCGCACCTCCGGATGCACCAGCGGATCGGTACGGCACAGTTGTGCTCCGGACGGCGCGCACCCGGTCAAGAGTGCGCTGCCGGCCGAAACCACGAGGGCTATCTTCAAACACGCGTTGATGCGCATAGGTGTTCACCTCGATGTCGATCAGAAGCGATACGCCCAGCCCAGCATGATGCGCGTCATCACATCGGGCTGATTGATCGCCTTGTCGGCGTCGGCGTAAGTGTAATCGTCGATCGGATTGGTGTTGTCGTTGTTGGGACGGTAGTAGGTATCGTGACCGTCGATCGTGCT
>CAYVWS010000126.1:0-7350 GCA_964455535.1 uncultured Ignavibacteriales bacterium
AAACGGCGCTGCAGGAGCACCGATAGAGCGCCCCGCCGGCGTGGAAGGGTGGTTACCTATCAGTTCTTTGGTTTCTCTGCGGCACTGGTGGCACACGGGAGTGATCAACGACATTCACCCAGCTGGAATGTTCATCTTCCTGGTCATACTTGCATCGGCCCTACTTTTCAAGAAAGGATTCTGCGGGTGGATTTGCCCGGTGGGTTTTGTTTCCGAGCTGACGGGGGATATTGGCGAGAAGTTATGGAAGAAACGGGTAAAACTCCCGCGCTGGGCGGATTTTCCGCTTCGGTCGCTCAAGTACATTCTGCTGGCGCTCTTCATCTATGCAGTGTTCATCTCCATGAATCGCCAAGAAATCGCCGGATTTCTCTACACCGAGTACAATGTCGTCGCCGATGTGCTGATGCTTCGATTCTTCACCGACATTACCATTTTGGCTCTTTCAATCATTGTCGGACTTTTCCTGATCGGTTTCGTCGTGCGCGGCTTCTGGTGTCGCTACTTGTGCCCCTACGGAGCGCTGCTTGGCTTAGCCGGACTAATCTCACCGACACGGCTGAGACGAGCGCCTTCGACTTGTATCGACTGCAGTTCGTGCGCCAAGGCCTGCCCAGTCCACATCAAAGTAGATAAACACAAGGAAGTTGTCTCTGACGAGTGTAACGGCTGTCTGTCCTGTGTGAGCGGCTGTCCCGTGAAGAAAACGATGGAAGTCAAACTCGTATCGACGCGTCGCACGATCTCACCGCGAGTGTGGGCGTTTTCGCTTGTGATATTCTTCTGGGGCTCACTCTTTGCGCTCAAGATGTTCGGACCCTGGCAGAATAGTGTGACAACCGAACAATACCTTCAGATCATGCCCGCCGCGCAGGCCGGGCAACTGACCCACCCGTAAGGAACACCGCATGTCCACTCATAAGAGTTCGTCGTTTTTTGACAAGTACGCCTCCGAGTATGATGCCATGACTGATGCGCATCTTCGCGAGCCGAAACATCGAGTCGAAGTCGAGGCGATGATATCACGATTTTCTCCGACCTCGGTTCTTGATGCCGGCTGTGCGACTGGGCTGACGGCACGACTGTTTGCCGAAAAGCAAATCGACACGGTGGGAGTGGACAGCTCGGCAGAGATGATACGTCTGGCTCACGCAAAGTCTGGCAAAGGTAGCTCAAGTCCTCACTTTCAAGTGGCAAGGTTTGAAGCGCTCCCTGCAGAATTCAGGTCCAGTTTCGATCTTATCGTGTGCCTTGGCAATAGCATATCTGGAGTGGCCAGCGAAGCGATACTAAAGCGCGTGTTCCGGAATTTTCGACGAGCGCTGAAACCCTCGGGATGGCTTGTCCTACAGATGCTCAATCCATCAGTGATCGTGAAGGGGGAGGTCTTCGGAGTAAAAGTCTCGCGCACTGGAGACATCTTGTATCATCGGTATGCAACGCGACCCGACGACCGCGTATCGCTCCACGTCATTCGTACCGATCTGTCATTAACTCCGCCGACATTTGAGACATTTGTGCATAGTTATCGACTACTCACCGCTGCCCAGTTCGCCGGCCGACTACGCGAGGCGGGATTTGGTCGGGTGGCCGCATTTTCTTCGCTCGCATTTGCCCCCATTTCAAAGAAGAGCCCGTCCCGCGATCTGGTAATCGTTGCCCAACGAACATCTTAGTTGCACCGGTCAGTCAACTGTCGTATGTTCGGGGCTCGTTATGCGTCAAATATGGACCATATTGGGACTGGGACTGGCCTGTCTGGTGTCGGCCGCCGCGGCTCAAACTCCACGCACCGTCAAAGGTGCCGCTAAAGTCGAAGATTTCCGTCCGGTCGGAGATCGTCGAATCTGGACTTTTGTTTCCAAGGATTCCGCGCTCGGGCAAATTGCCTCCGGTGTGGAAGAAAAATCATCGGTAGACGGGATCGACGGACTGAGGATAAAGGGTGGGGCTCGCATTGATTTTCGCAAAATCGGTGGTCAGACGGCGGTTGGCGTACAGACGGAGTACACTGTGTCGCAACGCGGGGAGTTTTTAGAAGACAAGCTGACATTCCCGACGCCCGATGGCAAGTCCGAAGAACTGCATTTCACGAAAGAAGGCGCAAAGCTTCAGGGGTATTTCACACGCAATGGCGCTAAAGTCGAACAGAGCGTCGATTGGCCGCGGCCATACTATGCGTTCGATGGGAACTTTGTCGATCAACTTGAACTCTATCTGGCGACGCGCGATCTCACCGAGGGCGCCTACATTAATGACACTCTATTCGTGCCTCAGCTTCTGAGTTTCACCGCGGCCACTGCACAGGTCGGCGGCGTCGAGTGGCGCGAATTATGGCAGGGGCGGTTCGACACAGTGATCGGCGTACATTTCACCGAACCGCAAAGAATGACGGCCTTCATGACGCTCGACCATCGTTTAGTGCGGGTCGATTTCCCCAACCAGCAGTACCGCGTGTTTCAGGATGTCGTCAAGCGCGTGCAGGCGGACGCCAAGCCACAAGAGCAAACGCCGCAAAAGCCAAAGCTTGGCTGGGTAGCGTATGTAGCTTTGGCCGTCGACTATCTGGTTTTTGTGCTGGCGGCAGCGCTGCTTATTCTGCTTCTGGCCTTCCGGGCGATTAAGTGGCAGGACTCGTATGTGGGATTGCTGTTCGGAGCGATAATCTTTGGGTTAGCTATATTGACTCAGATGCCGGCGCAGACATGGATTGTCACTCATCTGCTGTTGCCGGGACTTCGCGACGGAGAAAGTCTGTTCCTGCTCGGGATATTGCCCGCGCTGGTCGGCGGCGCGATTCAGGAACTGCTGAAACTGCTTGGTGTGTATGCCGTGCAGTTCCACCGACAGACGTCGCCTTCAAAACTTCTGTATGTCGGCGCTTTTGTCGGCGCGGCTTTCGGAATCGCGGAAGCCTGCTATTTGGTTCAACCGACACCGGTGTTGACCTGGGTTATTTTCGAAAGATGCACTAAGATCGCGTTTCACACCTCCTCCGGATTGCTGCTCGGCATTGCGCTGGAATCGGAAAGCACAAAACGATTTGGATTGGTCGGCGGATTGATCGGGCTCAACTCGTTTATTTTTTATCTGCCGATTTTCGCAAAAGATGCCGGCATCTCACCGGGCTGGCTGCACTTCTGGATGGCCGCTGTCGCGCTTGTTACGCTGGTTGGCGCGGTCTTCATGACAAAGCACTTTACGCCGATGGAGAGAAAAGTCAGCGAGCCGCCGTCGGATGCTGTTAAATCTTGACCGGCGGCAGGCAATCCGGTTAAACTCGCCCCTAGTTTTTGAGACCAGAGTTACTTTTCAAAGAGGCAGGCAGACCGCACGGACGACCAACGTACTTCTTTAAGAAATATGTCCACCCAATCAGTCTACGCCGGCATTGACATCGGCGGCACCAACATCAAATACGGCCTCGTCGATAGCAAAGGAAAAGTGCTCTTTCGAGAGCAGCGTCCCACCATGGCGGACAAAGGGGCTGAGCCGCTCATGCACCTGGTTGCGAACTTATCCGAGGGCCTGCTCTATCATGCGGCCGAGGAAGATCTCGAGGTCAAATGGCTGGGAGTCGGAACTCCCGGCGCAGTCGAAGCCAGATCCGGCAAAGTGATCGGTGTATCTCCGAATATCAGCGGCTGGAAAGGAATGGAGATTGGGCAGGTTCTGCGGGATCGCCTCAATCTGCCGGTCTGGGTCGACAACGATGTCAATGCGATGGCTCTGGCCGAGTCGCGCTTCGGCGCGGCGGTTGGCTACAAATCTGTTGTTTGCGTGGCGGTGGGTACCGGAGTAGGCGGCGGTCTGATCCTTCATGGGCGGCTCTGGCGAGGGGCGTCGCACTCGGCCGGCGAAATCGGACATATGTCGATCAATCCAAGTGGCCCCGCTTGCCGGTGCGGAAGCAAAGGATGTGTGGAGGCCTATTGCAATTCACAGGCCATTATTAAGAGGGCTATCGATAAATTGAACAATGGGTTAACTCCGGCGTTTGAAGAGGTGCTCGAAGGGCCGTTATCCGGACTCACGATCAAGAAGCTCTTTGCGGCGGCGCGAAAAAACGATCCGGTGGCGATGGAAGTCGTTCAAGAGTCGGCCGAACTTTTGGCGATGGGAATCTCAAATGCTGTGAATATTCTTAACCCGGAGATCGTAGTAATAGGTGGCGGTGTGGCCGATGGCGGCGCCGGGTTTGTCGAGGCCGTGGCTGCTGAGATCAGGAAACGGGCCCTGGGCCCGGCCAGCGCCGAATTGCGCGTCACCAAGGCGTCGCTTGGCAATGACGCCGGTTTTATCGGTGCGAGCATATTAGGAGAAGCGAGGACCAGTGAGTAATTCAGACACTCAGGCACAGGCGGTCTCACGACCCGTTTCTTTTCTGATCGCTCTGTGGTGGGGATATCTTCTCGCCGCGATGTACATATTGTACGGCGGTGTGAGCATTGTCCTGGCTTTTCTCGATCGCAATTTTCACGACCTTTGGAGTCAGGTGCTGTTTGTCGCCGTCGGGATATTGGTGCTCGTATTTGCGTACGCATTCCGTGACCGGAAAATGTTCGGCTGGTATGGACTACTACTCGTCAACGGTATTGTTTTGTTGTTGTCGATCTTCACGCTCAAGCTGTACGGAGCGGTGATCATACTTCTCTTGGCGCTGGTGGGGCTGGCGTCGCTTTTTGTCCCATCGACGCGCGAATTCTTAAACAAGCGTTGATAATTTCGGGTTGACTTCGGCTCAAAATCCGGTAGATTGGCCCCCTAATTCCGTCATGGAATAATGGCGCCCTAGCTCAGATGGTAGAGCAACGGACTGAAAATCCGTGTGTCCGCAGTTCGATTCTGCGGGGCGCCATTTTTTATTCCCTATTTCGAATCACCCGCCTCGAGTGTCGAATCCTTCGCGCTGTCCGCTGACTTCTTGAAATCAAGCGATGCCGAATTCACACAGTAGCGCAGGCCGGTCGGCTGGGGGCCGTCATCGAACACATGCCCCAGATGAGCGCCGCACTTCGAGCAGGCAATTTCGACCCGCCGCATTCCGAGCGTATTGTCAGAGTGTTCGGCGACGGCATTGGGATCTTCCGGGCGATAAAAACTCGGCCAGCCGCTTCCCGACTCGTATTTGGTATCCGAAGAGAATAACTCGGCGCCACAGCAAACGCAGGTGTACTTGCCCTTCTCATGATTGTTCCAATACTTGCCGGTAAAGGCACGTTCGGTTCCCTTTTGGCGGGTGATATAGTATTGTTCGTCGGTGAGCTGCTTTTTCCACTGGTCTTCACTTTTGGTCACGACGGTTGTGCCTTCCTGAGATTTGGTTTGCGTGAGGATTGTAGGATCGTACGACCGGCTTGAGGTCTTTGAGGTAGTGGCGGCGACATACAATAGTCCGCCCACGATGCAAATGGTCGCGAATACAATTGCTAAGTTCATTTGGATATTCTCCGTTCTCCCCGTCGGCAATTCTAACACCGGAAACTACGAAGTAGTTCCGCAAACGATTGGAGACAGAGGCCGGCCTATTTGGTCTGGGTACCGCAGCCGGCGCAGCGGCCGCAGGCCTGGATTTCGTCGGTGACGGCGTCGACTTTCAAAAGAGCGGTGAGCGAGGCGCCGGATTGGGAGTACTCAATCGACTCAACGGCAATGGCGTCATCGGGGCGCGAAGATTCTTCGCCGGTTAAGGCCCGCAATCCTTTTTGGAGGGCAAGCAAATGTTTCAGACGGACGAATTCAACCACGGGGTCGGTCGTGGGGTACCGAGTGCAAAAGGCATCGATTGACGTCGACAAGATTTCAGTGGTTGACAGCCCGCCGCACCACTTTTTGAGGAGCGATTCTTTGCCAAGCGCGCCACCGCAGGTGAGCTTGGTGAGCGAGTAGTCGATCAGGTGGTCGCCTGGATCGAGGTCTATCCGGAGAATTTCAGTCACGTCGGAGCAGGGCATGCCCCACCATAGCGAGAATGGACATCGACTGTCAAGTATTCTCCGAACTGTCAAATAGATTGCGTCCGATTGGGCGTCCGATATATTGGGCGCTTAACCGGGCGGAATGACCGCCGCAAATGGCGAAAGGACAGCCGGTGTCTCAGAAAACTCCGATTCAAGCTTTCCCTGATGGATGGCAGATCAACCCCGATGTGCGCCAGATCAAAGGATCAGTGATCCGTGAGATTCTTAAGGTGGCTTCTCAGCCGGGGGTGATTTCTTTCGCGGGCGGACTGCCGGCGCCGGAGCTGTTTCCCAAGGCCGAACTTCAGCAGATTGCTGCTCAGGTTATCGAAAAGTATGTGCCCGACTGCCTGCAATATTCGCTCTCCCAGGGCGTCGTACCTCTGCGGACCCTGCTGGCCGAGCGGGCGACCAAACGCGGCACACCCTCAACTGCGGCCAATATCATTATCACCACCGGCGCCCAGCAAGGACTGGAAATGGTGGCGCGGGCATTCTTGCAGCCGGGTGATTACATTTTGACTGAAAATCCGACCTATGTCGGCGCGTTGCAGGCGTTCAACTTTTACGGCGCCAAATACACAACCGTCGATATGGATGAGAACGGGATGCTCGTCGATCAGGTCGAAAAGAGCATCAAAGCGCACCGTCCGAAATTTATCTATGTAATCCCGACTTTTCAGAATCCGACCGGTATCACCATGTCGCTTGAACGCCGTCAGGCCCTGTGCCGGGTGGCCGCTCAATATGAAGTACCGCTCATCGACGACTCGCCCTACGGTGATATCCGTTTTGCAGGAAAGGATGTTCCGAGCTTGAAGTCGATCGGCGGCGACGCGGTTATTGCCTTGCGCACGTTTTCGAAAACGATGACACCCGGCCTGCGGGTCGGGTGGATCAATGCTTCGGCCTCGTTTGTGACGCTGCTCGAACGAGTCAAACAGTTTTCCGATCTTCATTCGAGTTCATTCACTCAATACCTTGTCTACGAGTATATGAGACAGGGATTGCTCGAACCGCACATCGCGCTGATCAAGGCCGATTACCTGAACAAGCGAAACCTGATGATCAAGACTCTGGAAGAGACATTTCCCAAAGAGATCCACTGGACAAACCCCGAAGGCGGACTTTTTCTCTGGCTGACTCTGCCTAAGCAAATGGTGGCCGAAGAACTGTTCCACAAAGCGTTTGAACTCAAAGTAGCGTATGTGCCCGGGGCGGCGTTTCATCCTAATGGCGGCGGAAGCAACACACTGCGACTCAATTTCTCCAATGCGACGCCGGAGATGATCGTCGAGGGAATCAAACGGCTGGCAAAGTTGTTCCGCGAAAACATGCCGGCAGCGTGAGCGGCATGGTAGAAATTCCGTTCGCCAAGTACCATGCGCTG
>CAYVWS010000127.1:0-7324 GCA_964455535.1 uncultured Ignavibacteriales bacterium
GCGGTGATGGTGCGTCGACCCGAGAAATTCGAAAATCATCACGGGTATATCGAAGAAGCGGCAATCAGAATTTACGATGACGCCGAGCTGGTCTTTATCAACCGCGATCATTACAAACACATCTTTCGGCCGAATTTCTGTGCGCCGATTCACCAATTCGAAATCGAATCTCATGACACCGGCCTGATGTGGGTTGACCATATCGTCGGCAATGTGCGGGAAAACGAGATGAATCTCTGGGCCGAGTATTTCAATCAGACTATGGGCTTTGAGACCTTTGTCGATTTCAAAGCCGGCGATATCGGTACAAAATATTCTGCGCTGCTTTCGAAAGTCGTGCGAAGCAAGAACAGCGCGATCCGCAACCCGATCAACGAACCGTACACCGGGCTCAAAAAATCGCAGATCGAAGAATTCATCGAGCAGTACGGCGGCTCGGGCATCCAGCATATCGCTATAGCGACAGAAGACATTGTTTCTACAATCACCGCGCTCCGTCGCAACGGCATGGAGTTCCTCTCGGTGCCGGACACCTACTACGACCGGATGCGCAGTCGCCCGGATCTGAAACTCACAGAGAATCTCGACGACCTGCAGCGGCTCGGGATTTTGTATGACAACGAAGCCGAAGGGTATCTACTGCAATTGTTCACCAAACCGGTCTGCGACCGCCCGACCTTTTTCTTTGAAATTATTCAGCGGCGAGGCAATAGTCAGGGATTCGGCAAAGGAAATTTCCAGGCGCTCTTCGAGTCGATCGAACTCGATCAGAAACTACGCGGCAATCTCGACCGTGACCCCAGCGTGGTCATGCCGCCCTGCTGAAATTAGATAGTACGAGGAGTTAGCACATATGCCATTTTACCATAAGCTCGGCGACATCCCACGGGTGAAACACACTACCCATTACAAACCCGACGGCAAAAATCTTTACCGCGAGGAACTCTTTTCAAGCAAGGGATTCTCGGGCGTCTACTCAAACAAGTATTACACCCACATGCCGACCAGTGTGAAATCGGTACGCGAGATCAAGCCGTTCGGTGACGATGCCTGGCCCGACGCTCCCGTGCTCTACTACCACTTCTTCACCGACAAGAAAGTTACGCCGGGCGATTTCATTACCTCGCGCAATACATTCCTGAAAAACAACCAGTGCCGCCTGACGACGGCGCACCCGAACAAAGACACCGACAGTTTCTTCCGCAATGCCTTCCATGCCGAACTGGTTTTTGTGCATCGCGGCACCGGCAAATTTGTCAGCGAATACGGCGTGATTCCGTTTGAGCCGGGCGATCAGATCATCATCCCTCGCGCGGTCACCTATCAGTTCAAATTCGACGACTACAAAGACAACAAGTTGTTCATCATCGAAGCGACCACCGCGTTTGAAATCCCGCGCGAATACCGAAATGATTACGGTCAGATGCTCGAAGACGCCCCCTATTGCGAGCGCGATTTCAAAGTCCCAGAATTCGCCCCGGCCATTGACCAGGCGGGTGATTTCAAAGTGACTCTCAAGGCCGGCGACCGGTATTTCGAACACACTCTTCCCTATCACCCATTTAATGTGGTGGGATGGGACGGATTTCTCTATCCGTTCGCGTTCAATATCAAGAGCTATCACCCCAAAGTCGGTCGGATTCACCTCCCGCCGCCGGTGCATCTGGCCTTCCGCACCGGACATTTCATTGTATGCAACTTCGTCCCGCGCCTGTTTGATTTTTATCCGTCGGCGATACCCGCGCCCTATTTCCATTCGAACATCGATAGCGACGAAGTGCTGTACTATGTCGACGGCGAGTTTATGTCGCGCAAAGGAGTTGTCGCCGGGTCGATCACATTGCACCCGGGTGGAATGCCGCATGGTCCGCAGCCGGGCAAATACGAGGCCTCGGTCGGCGCCAAAGAAACCAAAGAGTATGCACTCATGATCGACACCTTTGAACCGCTGAAACCGACGATCAATGTGAAAGAGACTATCGACTCCGACTACGCGAAATCCTGGCTGGGTGGAGACTGATTTGTCGCTCGTCGATTACCCCTTGAAGCGACGCCGCGCGTGTGCTATCTTGACCCCAAGGTGACACTATGATCAAGATACCTCGATTTGTCGAAGAACTGCGGCCCTATATAGCCGGCAAAATGATCGAAGAATTCGCCCGCGAACGCGGGCTGAGTCGCATTGTCAAACTGGCCTCGAACGAGAACCCGTCGGGTCCCTCTCCCAAAGCAATCGAGGCGGTCCGCAAATCGCTCGACAAGTCGTTTCGCTATGTCGATCCCGGCGCGTATGATTTGGTGCAGGCAATCGGCCGCAAGTTCGGCAAGCCGGCATCCCAAGTCGTATGCGGCGCGGGAACCGACGCCCTGCTGTCGTATATCGTAAAGGCCTTCACCGAAGAAGGCGACGAGATTTTGACATCCGAGGGTACGTTCATCGGAATCTATGTCAGCGTGCGCAAACACAACCGCAATCTGGTGCAGGTGCCGCTGAAGAACTACGCCTTCGATCTTGAAGCGATCGCCGCGGCCATTACACCGAAGACAAAGATTGTCTATCTGGCCAATCCCAATAATCCGACCGGCACGATGTTCACGTCGCGCCAGTTTGAGACCTTCATGCTGGCGGTGCCGTCCAATGTGCTCGTGATTTTGGACGAGGCGTATTTTTCCTACGCTGAGGCAATGCCGGGCTATCCCAATGGGCTGAACTACGATTTCGAAAATCTGATTGTCACCCGGACATTTTCAAAAGACTACGGCCTTGCCGGACTCCGCATCGGCTTCGCCGTTGGCCACGAGTATCTTATCAAGTGCATCTACAAAGTGCGTCCGGCCTTTGAACCGAGTATGCCCGCCCAAGTTGCCGCCGAAGCCGCACTTGGTGATGAAGTATTCTTGCGCGACACAGTAGATCTGAATCGCCGCATGCTACAAAAGATGACCACAGCTTTCGATCGACTCGGAATCGACTATGTGCCTACCGCTGCAAATTTTGTTCTTCTGACATTCGCCACGGCGGCTATCGCCGAAGAATTCAACGCTGGCTGCCTCGATCACGGCTTAATCGTGCGCCATGTCGGCGGTTTCGGAATTCCAAATGGCATCCGGATCAACACCGGCACCGAAGACGAAACTGCTTTCGCCCTTGATGTAATCGAAAAAGTCTGGTCGCATCTGGCGGTTACCTCGCCGGCATCGTCGGCCGCCAAATCGTAACCTATGAAATTCATTTCATTTCGTACCGTCTCCGGCGAAGAGCGGGCCGGGCTCAGTATTGACGGCGCCATTGTCGATATCGCCGCCGCCACAGCCGCTCTTGGACTTCATGCTCCCTCAACAATGGCCGGGCTTTTGGAGCGCTGGCCGCAATCGCTGACGCTCGCGCGACAGGTCGAGTCGGCCTATCGAAACGGAAAAGCGAAGGCCGTCCCGGCGTCCCCCCGCTTGCTCGCGCCGGTTCCGCACCCGCCGTCGTGCCGCGACGGTTACGCCTTCCGCCAGCATGTCGCCACCGCCCGCCGCAATCGCGGTGTCGAGATGATTGCCGAATTCGACCAATACCCAGTCTTCTACTTCACTAACCACCACACCATCTGTGGTGAGGGTGATGTTGTTGTGGAATCGGATCATTTACAGAAATTGGACTTCGAACTCGAGTGCGCGGTGGTGATCGGTGTCGGCGGAAGGAACATTTCGTCGATAGACGCCGACTCGCATATCGCCGGGTTCATGATCATGAATGATCTTTCCGCCCGTGTGCTGCAGATGGAAGAAATGCTCCTAAGTCTGGGACCGGCCAAAGGCAAAGATTTCGCGACATCAGTGGGTCCGTGGTTGGTCACGCCCGATGAACTCGAGCAATTTCGCGTGCCGACTGAATTCGGCAACACCTACAATCTCCGCATGACCGCCAGCCATAACGGAAAGCAAGTCTCCGACGGTAACCTCAAAGACATGAACTGGACATTTGCCGAACTGATTGAGCGTGCCTCCTACGGTGTGCAGTTGCATCCGGGCGATATCATTGGATCGGGCACAGTCGGCACCGGCTGTTATCTTGAACTCAACGGCACCTGGGCGCTTGAAGCAAAATCCCGCGGCGAGTCGCACACACCGGTCTGGCTCCAAAACGGCGATACCATCGAACTTGAGATTACCGGGCTTGGCAAACTTTCCAACCGGATAGTTAAAGCCGACCGCGACTATTCCATACTGGCCAAGAAGAAAATCAGCAAGGGGTAACCCGCGATGCGCGAGTTCGTCCCCAGCGAACATCCGGTCACGCTCATTCAGCAATTGCTGCTGGGCGGAGTCGGTCCGCGCCCTGTCGCGTTGGTCTCCACACTCTCTGCCGACGGCAAGCGCAACCTCTCCCCTTTTTCATTTTTCAACGCCTTTGGCGCCAACCCGCCGACTGTCGCTTTTTCGCCCGCGCGCCGTATTCGCGACGGTTCAACTAAAGACACGCTGCACAATCTGATAGCTACCAAAGAGTGTGTGATCCAGTCGGTCACCTACGACATGGTCCAGCAGGTGAGTCTGGCCTCGACTGAATATCCTCCAGACATCGACGAATTTGTCAAATCGGGCCTGACACCTGTTCCGTCGCATATCGTCAAGCCGCCGCGCGTCGCCGAATCTCCGTTTCATATGGAATGCAAACTACAGCAGATGATTCCGCTCGGTGATGCAAATGGATCGGGCAATCTGATGATCTGCGAAGTGCTGAAATTTCATGTCGCCGACACGCTCATTGTCGACGGCATCATTCCGCCCGACCGGATAGACTTGGTTTCCCGCATGGGCGGCGATTTCTATTGCCGCGCCTTCGGAAACGCCATTTTTACGGTCAAAAAGCCGGTGCAGACACGCGGCATCGGGGTAGATGCGCTACCGGAGTTCATCCGAACCTCGGACATCCTGACCGGAAATAATCTCGGACAACTGGGAAATATCGAACAGATACCAAGTGACAAGGAGGTCGCTGTGTTTTCTGATTCAATACCACGACTCGACGGCGGCATCGAGGTCTTTAGCCGCTACGAACGCGAGCACGACTATGACAAGATGCTCGGTGTGGCTCTTGGCATGGCGGAAACCGATCCCGCACGGGCGTCGCGTCTGGCAATGATTGCAAGCAAGTGCGCGCTCGACCGCGGCGATGTCGATTTCGGATGGAAAGCGGCGATCGTCGCCGAACAGCTGACAAAGTAGATATGCCCCCGCGTCGCAAACAAGTCGCGCCCGCGCGCCCGCGCAAACGTCCGCTCTGGACCCCCACCGAGGAACGCGCCGCGTCGGCGAACATGACTAAGTTCAATGAGCTGGTCAGAAATGTCTCCGGCAAAGACTTCAAGACGTACGACGAAGTCTACGACTGGTCGATTCACGACATCGCCGGATTCTGGGAGTTGATCTGGAAGATTTCAGGAATCGCACATTCCAAGTCTTACGATTCTGTGCTGTCCAACCCGGTCATGCCCGGCGCCAAATGGTTTGACGGCGCCCAGCTCAATTTCGCCCGCAACCTGCTCCGCTTCCGCGACGACAGTCTGGCAATTGTCTCATGGGCCGAAGATCGTTTGCCCGTGCGGCTCACCTATGCCCAGCTTTACCGTCAAGTCGCCGCCTGTGCCGACGGCCTTAAGAAAGCCGGCGTTCGCTCCGGAGACCGTGTTGTTGGATTCATGCCGAATGTGCCGGAGACGATCATCGCGATGCTTGCGGCGACAAGTCTCGGCGCAACCTGGTCATCCTGCTCGCCCGATTTCGGCGTGCAGGGCGTGCTGGATCGGTTCGGTCAGATCGAGCCAAAGGTGCTCTTCGCCGTCGACGGCTACCGCTACAATGGCAAAGAATTTGACAGCATCGACCGGGTGCGCCAGATGATCGACCGGATTCCGTCGATTGAACGCGTCATTATCGTGCCGCACTTGGCCGACGGCCGCGCCGCATTCGCGCCCAAGTCGCAAAGCTGGGCCTCATTTATGGAGTCCGAGGCAACCGAAATCGACTTTGTTGACCTGCCCTTCGATCATCCGGTCTACATCATGTACTCGTCAGGGACAACCGGTGTTCCGAAGTGTATCGTCCACGGCGCCGGCGGCACTTTGCTTCAGCACTACAAAGAACTGGTCCTGCACACCGATCTCTGCCGCGAGGATGTCATCGCGTATTACACCACCTGCGGTTGGATGATGTGGAACTGGCTCGTGTCGTCTCTCATGGTTGGTGCCACCGTGTTCTTGTATGACGGCTCGCCGAGCTATCCTGATCTGAAAGTGCTGTGGCGGGCAATCGATGAAGAGCGAATTTCGATCTTTGGCACTTCCCCCCGCTTTCTGACCGCCTGTCAGCAGGGATCAGTCAATCCGAAAAAGCAATTTCACCTGAGTACCTTGCGCACCATTCTCTCGACCGGCTCGCCGCTTTCGGCTGAGAATTTCTCCTGGGTATACAAGCACGTAAAGGCCGACCTTCAACTCTCATCAATATCCGGCGGCACCGATATCATCTCCTGCTTCATGCTTGGCAACCCGCTCCTGCCGGTGCGATCCGAGGAAATCCAGTGTCGGGGACTCGGGATGAAAGTCGAGGCCTACGATCAGGCCGGACGGTCAATCGTCGATGAATTGGGCGAGTTGGTCTGCACTGCGCCGTTTCCGTCGATGCCGGTCGGATTCTGGAATGACCCGGAAGGCGCCAAGTATAAGTCGGCATACTTTGAGGACTACGCCGGTGTCTGGCGGCACGGCGATCTGATCCGCATAACCGAGCATGGCGGTGTAATCGTTTATGGCCGCTCCGACGCCACGCTCAACCCCGGCGGTGTGCGAATCGGGACTGCTGAAATCTACAACCCGGTCGAATCAATGGAAGAGGTCGAAGACTCGTTGGTGATCGGCCAGCAGTGGCGCAACGATGTCCGCGTAGTGTTGTTTGTTGTCCCGAAATCGGGGATCACCCTTGACGACGCGCTCCGCGACAAGATCAGACAGACCATACTGGTAGCCACCACCCCGCGCCACGTACCCGCGGTCATCCTCCCCATCGCCGAGGTCCCCCGCACAATCAACGGCAAGAAAGTCGAAGTGGCAGTCACCCGGATCATCCACGGAAAAGATGTCCCCAATCGCGACGCTCTGGCCAACCCGTCGTCGCTAAATCAGTTCGTTTCTATCCCCGAACTTCAGGGCTAAGCCAGCCCCGTCAGGGGTACCGACACGGGTATTCATAAGAAATTCGGTCCATTTTCCTGCCCGCCCATTGCTTTTCGGCTTAGTCCACATTATATCATTCTCCGTATGAAAACTCCCCACAT
>CAYVWS010000128.1:0-7322 GCA_964455535.1 uncultured Ignavibacteriales bacterium
GATAGCTGTTCGGGGAGTTTGTCGACCACTTGTTCAGGAACAAGACCTACCCAGCCAAGCATCTTTATCACTCGGTCCGAGATTTCTTCCCAATCAAGGTCGGTGTGCTCAAGCAGATAGTAGCCGACATTTTCGCCGACCGTCAGTGAATCGAACAATGCGCCGTCCTGAAAGACCATCCCGATGCGTTTGCGCAATTCGCGTTTTTGCTTTTCGGGAATCTCGCTCATCAGTTCACCGTCGACGAGTACTTCCCCGCGCTGAGGCGTTTCAAGCCCCAATATCAGCCGCAGAATAGTCGACTTGCCCGAACCCGAAGGTCCCATGATAACGACCGACTCGCGCTCGTCGATCTTGAACGAGACATTGCGCAAAATCGGCCGCTCGCCATAGGAGAAATCGACATTGCGAAGCTCGATCATAAGTACCCCTTAATCATCGAGTAGACTACCTTGGTCAAAAAGAAGTTGACCACCAGAATCGAAATCGATGTCAAGACTACTGAGTCAGTGGTGGAGCGTCCAACACCTTTCGTGCCGCCTTCAGAGGTGAAGCCCTTGTAGCAGGCGATGAACGCGATGACAAATGAGAAGATGACGGGCTTGAGCAGGCCCATAAAGATATTGCCGAATACCAGGCGGTCGCGCACGGCGGTCCAGTAGACGGTAGAAGAAACGTGGGCGATGAACTGTGCGATGATCCAGCCACCGAGGATGGCGATAACGTCGCAGACGATGGTCAGAGCCGGGACCATGATCATGAGCGAGATCAAACGCGGCACGGCGATCTTCTTGATCGGGTCGATGCCGAATGCCACCATGGCGTCGAGCTGGTTGCTGGCTTTCATGGCGCCGATTTCGGCGGTGATACCGGCGGCCACGCGAGCGGCGACCATGAGGCCGGTCAGAGTCGGACCGAGTTCGCGGGTGATAGCGATCGCCATGATGCGGCCCAGATAGTCCTTGGCGCCGAAATCGGCCAGTTCATTTGAAAACGCCAGCGCGAATCCCTGTCCTGCGGAAAGTCCGGTGAGTACGACCAAATAGAGCGAGCCGATGCCGATTAAGTACATCTGCTCCGTAGTTTCGGCGACATACCACGGTCGGCCGAACAACCCCCGAACCATGCGGCCCGCGCAAAAGAATATCCCCTGAAATTCGAAGGCGAAGTGTTTGAGTCCTCTGTTAATGGCGGCGAACATCAGGGATTTGCCTTAGCGTGCTTTGGGGCAAGAGTTTAGCATACGGTAAGCGGTCAAAATACGCTTTCAGGGCGCGGCGTCAAGGCGTATATTACATGGTCAGAGTGAGTCTATAATATGAAACACGACAGCGACATCGCCGCCTACGAAAGCGCGCCGAGGCAGTTTTACAACCGCGACGGCGCCAAGCGCGGGCATTGTATCGCGCTCTTCTCAGGCGGGCTCGATTCGGCGCTGGCCGTGCTTCTGATGCTCCAGCAGAATATCGAAGTTACCGCGCTCACGTTCATGACCCACTTCGGGTGTGACCTGGGTGACCGGTCATCGTGCGGCTCGAACCCCTACCCTGTTTCGCAGAAGTACGGATTCAACGTCAAGCTGATGCACCTGGGACAGAAGTTTGTTGATATCGTGCAGAATCCGAAATTCGGGTACGGCGCCAATATGAATGTCTGTGTCGACTGCCGGATTTTGATGCTGTCGGAAGCGAAGAATTTCATGGAGATGGTCAACGCCGACTTTATCATCACCGGAGAGGTAATGGGGCAACGCCCCTTTTCGCAGGTGAAGGACAAGCTCTTCCTCGTACTCAAAGAAACAGGGCTGACCGGAAAAGTTCTGCGGCCACTTTCGGCGAAGTTACTTCCGCCGACCGATGCGGAGACAAGCGGGATGATTGACCGCGAAAAGCTCGAAGGGATTCGCGGGCGCGGACGCCACCGTCAGATAGAGTTGGCGAAGCAGTTCGGCCTTGAGAATTATCCGAACCCGGCATCGGGGTGCTTGTTGACAGACGAGGGATACTCGAATCGACTACGGGATTTGATTGCCCATACTGACCATGTTACGTTTGACGATCTGAATCTCCTGCGGGCGGGGCGGCATTTCCGGCTGGATAAACAGACGAAGGTGATTGTCGGGCGAAACGAAGAGGACAACAACCGGATCATGGCGTACAAAATGCCGCATCATCATGTGCTCGAGGCAGTCGATGTCTCCTCCCCTGCCACGCTACTGATTGGTCCGGCTACCGATGACAATATCAAGAAAGCCGCGATGATCACGGCGCGCTACACCACTGCCCGCAATCAACCGAGTGTTCGGGTGGAAGCCAAAGTCGGCGAGCAGTCGATTGTGGTGGATGTGAAGCCGGTGACGGATGCTGATCTGGCGCCGGTGATAATTAGATAATTCCGACGTAGTTCACTCGCGTCCGCTATCAGTGGACCGCGGGTGAGATCTTTTCCCCCACCGCCACAGTCAACCCCGAAGACGGGATTTACCTACGAAGATATGCGACCTAGATATCTCCGTTCTCGCTAACTCAGCGACCCAAACAAAAGAGCCGCGGGTGACGATCCCACGGCTCTCGTGCTTTTATTGAACGTGCGATAAGTTCTAAGTGCTTCGCTTTCTTACTTCAGCATCAGCATCTTTTTGGTCTGGCTGAAATCACCGGCACTTATGCGATAGAAATAAATGCCGCTGCCAACCGTACCGCCGGCGCTGTTGCGACCGTCCCACACCACCGAGTGGTTCCCTGCCGGAAGTTCCTCGCTGACGAGGGTGTTGACTTCCTGGCCGAGGACATTGAACACGGCAACCTGCACGTTGCCGGCTTTCGGCAGGGCGAAGTTGATCGTGGTCGACGGGTTAAACGGGTTCGGGTAGTTCTGCTCCAAAGCGTATTCGGTCGGCAGATTGTCTCCGGCGACTCCGGCAAGCGCAACGCTGACCTGGTCGAAGCGGGCTTCTTCCTTGGTCAACTGTGTCGTGCCGTCGGTGGTGCCGCGGTACACGAACATGTTGCTGTGGGTCGGGTTCTGCGTCGTGGTCGCTTCGAGCGTGACGCTGGTCACCGACGGATCGTTGACGGTAAACACGAGATTGGCGACTGAGCCGGTACCGGCGGCAAGCTCGGGCTTGCGGTCAGCGCTGGCCTGGTTCACCAGTCCGATGATGACGGTCTTATTGGCAGCGTCGTTGTGGTACAACTTCAGATCGAAGTAGTCCACGCGGGTATTCGAGAAGGTGACTTCTTTCAAGGTCACGCCGCTTGAATACTTGAGCGCCATGTCGACCGCCGTCAGACCATCCTGGTTGGTGATCTCAAGCGGAATCGTCACCGTGTTTTCCGATACCACTGCCTTGGAAGGAGCGATCTTGGCCGCACCAAACACAAGAGCTGGGACAATCAACATGATGGCGATGACTGAGATGATGGTAAAACGTTTCAACAAGGTTCACCCCCATGGGGCTAAGTTGTTTTCACTCTGGTTATCCCGTAGTCATTCCATGACTCCGGCCAACCGTTTCTATTCGCAATACGACAATTGCTTTCTGTCAGGCGTGACCAACGCAACCGAAAAAGTGAGGGGCGGGGGATTTCCTATGTCCGCCAGTAAGTTACTATTCATCCCTAACCGTGTCAATATAATTCTTGGTTAGAATCGCGTTCGATTACCGTAATACAGACGTCCGGGCACACCTCACTGTTCACTAGTTGAACACCTCAAAAGCCAAACGGTTTCCGTTTGTCGTTCAGCGCAGGATGTGCGCTTGGTGAGCGCGGCATGTTGTTTCAGCATCATTCGACTTCCCCCTCTGTACACCCGCAAGCAGTCGAACGCTTAACGGCCCATCATCCATACAGTTACGCGACACGCCTGAAGTGCGACTTGTGGTGGAACACAAAAACAAAGAGGGCGGCCCTTCGATTTGGGGCCGCCCTCGTAAACGAGGACCGCGTTAGTACACCTTAACGAGCGGCGGTACGATTCAGGAAGTTCTTTAGACTGTCCATGATGTCGATCGGGACCGGGAAGATGATCGTTGAGTTCTTCTCGGTCGCGATTTCAGTCAGCGTTTGCAGATATCGAAGTTGAATCGCATTGGGAGCCGAACTCATCACGGTTGCCGCTTCTGACAACTTCTGCGAGGCCTGCATCTCCCCCTCGGCATGAATGACTTTGGCGCGGCGTTCACGTTCGGCTTCGGCCTGCTTAGCCATCGCGCGCTGCATTTCGGGCGGGAGATCGACATTCTTTACTTCGACGACGCTGACCTTAACGCCCCACGGTTCGGTTTGGGCATCGATGATCTTCTGGAGTTCAGCGTTGATTCGTTCGCGGTTGGTTAACAAATCGTCGAGTTCGAGTTGACCGAGTACCGAACGCAATGTCGTCTGCGCGATTTGCGAGGTCGCTTCAAAATAGTTTGCCACCGAGACGATCGCGCGGTTGGCATCGATGATCTGGAAATAGAGCACCGCGTTGACTTTGATCGAGACGTTGTCCTTGGTGATAACATCCTGCGGCGGGACATCGTAGGTGATGACGCGCAGGTCGACGCGAATCATCTTATCGATGATCGGGATCAGGATGATAAGTCCCGGCCCTTTGGCGCCGATCAGGCGACCGAGACGGAAGATGACACCCCGCTCGAATTCGCGCAGAACTTTGAGCGTGTTGACCAAAATGATCAATCCGAAAAAGATCAGAGCCGCTATGATGGGAAAGGTCGTGTCCATGAGTATTCCCTCCGGTTTATCCGATACGTTTGACTTTCAATGTTAGACTGTCGACAGCCAGAATCTCGACTTTGGAACCGGTCGCGATCGGCTCGTCCGAGACATATTTCCACAGCGCGCCGTCGACATACACGAAACCATCGGCTTTCGCTTCGGCATGACGGCCAACCAGCGCACTGGACCCGAGGAACGGTTTGTTGCGCGCCGCCTTGGCGACAAGCAACACTACCAGCAAGGCAACTACTCCGATTGCAATTGCCACTGTTACCAGCACTGAGGTTGAGACGCGCAAGGTCGGGTCGACCGTATCGATGAGCATTAATCCTCCGAGAAACAACGCAACAACACCACCGACCGTAAGCAGGCCATGGCTGATGACTTTTATCTCTGCGATAAAGAGCCCTATTGCAAGCAAGATGAGCGCCACTCCCGCCCAGTTGATCGGAAGTGTCTGGAATGAATAGAAAGCAAGAATCAGGCAGATGCCGCCGACAACGCCCGGAAGAATTGCGCCGGGGTTGTAGAGTTCGAGCACGATACCCAGCCCGCCAAGAGAAAAGAGAATGAAGGCGATGTCGGGCTGAGTAATGATGTCAAGAAACCGCTGCACGAATGATTGCTTTATATCGACAACCTGAGCTCCCGCAAGATGCAGAGTTTTCTTGCCGTACGGCAGTTCGACTTCCTTGCCGTCGAGTTTGGCAAGCAGAGTGTCAAGATTTTCGGCGCGGACATTGATCACGTTGGAATCGAGCGCCTCTTTGTCGGTGATAGAGACCGATTGACGCACCGCTCGTTCCGCCCAGGCGCCGTTGCGGCCGCGCTTGTCGGCGGCGGCTTTGATCTGCGCGACGGCGTCGTTGGTGATCTTCTCGTTCATAATCGAGTCGATCTTCTGTCCCTCTCCCCCGACCGGATGCGCCGCGCCGATATTGGTCGAGGGAGCCATCGCGGCAACATGCGCGGCGTAGGTCATATACACGCCGGCTGAACCGGCACGAGCGCCGGACGGGGCGATATATATGCACACGGGTGTGGCACTGTTCAGAAATCGTTTGCAGATTGACCAGGTCGGTTTGGTGAACCCGCCGGGGGTGTCGAGGATGATCACCAAAAGTTCGGCGCCGGCCTCGTTGGCTTTGTCGAGGGCGTCGGCGATGCGGTCGTCAGTCACCGCACCGATGGCGCCGTCGATGGTCAGCGTGTAGACAAGCGGACGGGCAGTCGAAGTATTCTTGAGTGATGAATCGCTTGCAACTTGCGCAACGACGACCGTGCGATAGACAGGATGATTGGACAGCGCGTTCAGGATTGTCGCAATAGTCGGCAGAACTAAGAAGAAGGCACAAATTGTAAGGACGGTGAGTCTTTTCATAACCTATACCCTCCCATACTTCTAATATCCCCCGACTATTCACTCAAGTCAAATCAATTCGGTAGGTGGGTTATCACAAACGAATCGACGACACACAGTAGACCAAACTGCCGTCGAGAATCGTGGCAAGCACGGGAAGATCGTACAGTTTATCTGCGGCTACTGTGGTAGGGTCTTTGGCAAGGATGACAAAATCGGCCGGATATCCAGGGAGGAGATAACCGCGACAATGTTCTTCCCCGGAGGCAATTGCCGAACCAACCGTGAAGGCTCGAAGGGCTGACGCAGCATTCAACGATTCTTTTGGAAAGAACGTATCGCGGCTGCCCTTTTTGACACGTCGCACCGCGGCTGCGATTCCGGCGAGCGGATCGAGCGGCTCGATCGGACAATCGGAGCCGAAGGCGAGCGGGACGCCGGCCTGGGCAATTGACTTGAAGAGGTACGCGTTGCCGGCTTGATCGGGCCAGTAACGGCGAACCATTGTGACATCAGAGGCGCAGTGCGACGGCTGCATAGACGCGACGATATTCAATTTCTTCAGGCGCGCGATGTCTCGGCGGCGGATCAGCTGAACATGTTCGATTCGGTGTCGGCGCTCTCGGGGCAGGTGTGGGGCGGATTCGAGGATGTCGAGAAGATTCGACACCGCCTTGTCGCCGATGGCGTGCACCGCGCACGGGAAACCCAGACGAGCGGCGCGTCGAACCTGCTTTGCCAGATCGGCTTTGGTTGTTACCTCGACACCGTAGTTCGATTTCGAGCCGGCGTACTTGTGGAAACAAAGCGCGGTCTGACTGCCAAGGGCGCCGTCCATGAATATCTTAATTCCCGCAACGCGCAGGAAATCGTCGCCGGTACCGTAGCGAATGCCGGATTTTTCGACATCGGCGATATACTCGATTCGTGGATAGTAATTCACTCGCAGACCGAGCTTACCGCGCTCGGCCAATTTCTCCATGAAGGCAAACCCCTCAGGTGAGTCGAGTGAGTGCACACCGGTCACACCGCGTTGCCATGCAATCTTGAGCGCCTGCTGCCAGAGCATTTTCATTTCGCGCTCTCCCGATCCGGGAATGAGTCGGTAGACCGGGCCGTAGGCGGGGCCTTCGCGAAGAATACCGGTCGGGAGACCATCGTCGCCGAATTCGATCACGCCGCCGTCGGGCTGTTTGGTTCGACCATTGATTCCGGCAGCATCCAGAGCACGAGAGTTG
>CAYVWS010000129.1:0-7284 GCA_964455535.1 uncultured Ignavibacteriales bacterium
GCGCCGGGCTCAATCGTTTAATGGCAACAACCTGCAATTGTAGCTTTGAGAGCCAAAGGAGTTGAAATGAAAAGCATTGTGAAATCGACCGTTACTGCCGCCGTGGTCGTCGGCCTGTGCACGGCGCCGTCGTTCGCCGGTGACCAACCTGCCGCCGCTATGTCGAAAACCACTGTCGAAACCTCGGCCGTGATGCCCGGTCAGAAAGCCCCGGACTTTACGCTGAAAGACACCGATGGGAAGACCCACTCGCTGAAGCAATACCTCGATGCCGGCAAGACGGTCGTGGTGTCGTGGTTCAACGCAAATTGTCCGTTCATCATTCGCCACTTCGAGAAATACCATACTTTCACCGATCTGGACAAATCTTTCGCCTCTAAGAATGTCGTCTTCCTGGCCGTCAACTCGACTAACCCGAATCATCCGCAGTTCGGCGGCGACGCCGAAAAAGCCAAGAAGTGGGGAATCCATTTCCCGATACTTTTGGATCCGGGCGGCGAAGTCGGCAAACTCTACGGCGCCAAGACCACTCCGCACTGCTTTGTGATCACCAAAGACGGTATGGTCAAGTATGCGGGAGCAGTCGACGATGACCCGCAGGACGAAAAGGCCCCGAAAGACAAAGTGAACTATGTCAATCAGGCGCTTGATGAACTGCTCGCGGGCAAGGCGGTGAGTGTCGCCGAAAGCAAACCGTACGGCTGCGGTGTCAAGTACGCCGAGTAAGCGACACCAGTTACTGTGATCGAATCTCGGCCGGTAAAATTTCTGCTATTCGCACTCTGTTTTGTAATGAGTGTCGGAGTGAAAATTGCGACAGCCGCCGAAACTAAAACGGTGGAACCGGTCAAAGCCCGACTGATATCTTCGGTTGATAAAGTAACTCCCGGTGTGCCCTGCACACTGGGAGTACTTCTTACCATAGAAAAAGGGTGGCACGTCTATTGGAAATACGCTGGCGACGCCGGACTCCCGCCGAAAATCTCGTGGCAGCTGCCGCCGGGATGGAAAGCTAGCGAAATCCAGTGGCCGCTGCCAAAGCGGTTTGTCGAAACAGGACCGCTGACAACCTATGGCTATTCCGATTCTGTTGTACTTTTGTTCGAAGTCACTCCGTCGGCATCAGCCGCGCCGGGCCGACAGACACTAAAGGCCAAAGCGAAATGGCTGGTTTGTCACGACGAATGTATTCCCGGCGGGGCGGACATAGAGATCTCATTTCCCATCGAAAAGAGCAAAGCCGCGTCCGATTCAAAGAGCATTGCGCGGTGGAAACAACTGCTTTCTCAGTCGTTAACCGAGTCAGGAATCACCACCTCGTCTACGATCAAAAATATCGACACCACCAATCGCAGCGCGATCCTGATCCTGACTATCAAGGGCGGCCCGAATCAAGCGGCCCCCTCTGATTGGTTTCCAGCCCCGACCGGCGACTTCACGCTCAAGAATCTTGCGGTCACGGAGATACCCGGCGGCCTGCGGGTAGAGTGTGAGGTCCACTCGTTTCGCAAACCGCTGTCTGAAATCGGCGCACTTGAATCGCTGATTATCGTAGACGAAAGCGGCACACGCGTCGGGGTGGACTGTGTTACGTCGCTTAAAGATCCCTCCTCGTAAGGCACGGTTCTTCGCACTTCCGGCCCCAACGGGGAACCGATGCGGTCCCACTGCCGTTCTGCTATGTGCAGACCGACAAAACTCGATAATAATTCTCAAACATAGAAAGAAGAGGCAGCTACATGTCAGACAAGAAAATCATCGCGGTCGTCGGCGCTACCGGCGCACAGGGGGGTGGATTGGTTCGGGCTATTCTGGCCGATCCGAACGGCGGATATACAGCCCGTGCGGTCACGCGTAAAATAGATTCAGACAAAGCGAAAGAACTGGCGCGACTCGGCGCTCAAGTTGTCGCCGCTGATCTGGACAATCCGGAAAGTGTGAAGAAAGCGTTCGAAGGCGCCTACGGCGCGTTCTGCATCACTAATTTTTGGGAGCATTTTTCAGTCGACAAAGAAATGGCGCAGGCCAAGACCATGGCCGAGGCAGCCAAAGCGGCCGGAGTGAAGCATGTCGTCTGGTCGACGCTTGAAGACACGCGCAAAACGGTGCCGCTTTCCGATCAGCGCATGCCCACCCTGCAGGGCAAGTACAAAGTTCCACATTTCGACGGAAAAGGCGAGGCCGATCGCTTTTTCGTCGAAGCCGGCGTGCCGACGACCTATTTGCTGACTTCGTTTTATTGGGAGAACTTCATTCACTTTGGCATGGGGCCGGCGGCCGATCAATCGGGAAATCTGGCGATTACCTTTCCGATCGGCAACGCCAAGTTTCCGTCGATTGCGGTGGAAGACATCGGCAAATGCGCGTACGGCATTTTCAAACGCAGCTCCGAATTTGTCGGCAAGCGTGTGGGTATCGCGGGTCAGCATCTGACAGGTGACGAAATGGCTGCGGCCTTCAGCAGAGCGCTCGGCCGTGAAGTCCGGTACAACGCCATCGAGCCGGAGGTCTATCGCGGTTTCGGTTTTCCCGGCGCTGACGATCTGGGGAATATGTTCCAGTTCAATCGCGATTTCGCCGGAGATTTTTGCAACACGCGGAATTTGAGCACGTCGAAGGAACTAAATCCGTCGCTGCAATCGCTCGACACCTGGTTGTCCGCCAACAAGGCGCGCATCCCGATCAAGTAATTCCAAACATCTGAATGGGAAATTGACGCCGCCGGATACTGGCGGCGTTTTTTTATGACTGGCAGATGGTCGGCTACTTTTTGGCGGTGCGCTTCGCAAGTTGATGAACCAAAATTCCGGTCGGCAGCGCCTGTATGAACTTTCCGATGATCGCAGAAACCTGTTCGGCGTGGGTCATCGGGCCCATATGACCAAGCCCCAGAAAACCACGAATTTCAGACTTGGGAATCGTTCGCGCGAGTTCGCCGATAATCGTCCGTGTGGATTTCGGCGAACGCACGCCGTACAAAAGCAGCGTAGGTATTCTCAAACTGCGGTAATCGGATAACGGGGTCGCGAGTCCCATCACGGCGTCGAAATCCGCCACCACTTTGGGCATCCGTTTGGCGACTGCCTGCTGCTGCCACAGTTCCATCTTTGCCCATACGCCTTTTCCCGACCAGTAGTCGACAAAGCGGGCTCCGGCGTCGTCGAGATTGCCATGTGCCACAAGTGTCCTTACCTCGTCGCGTACCGCTGTGATTTCCGTCGCGGCTTCGGACAGATCGTTGTTCCCGATCAAAAGATTGAACAGCACCGGTTCATATAAAGTCAGACTTCGGACTTTCCCCTGATGGTCATTGGCCAGCGCCATTGCTACCGCTGCTCCATAAGAATGACCAATCAAATGATACGGTCCGCAGACGGCGTCGATGGCGGGTTTCAAAAGTGCGAGTTCATCGGAGATACTGAGTGTCCGGTCAAAGTCCCAGTGCGGCGAATCGCCGTAGCCATACAGATCGGGCGAGATGATTTGATATCGACTGGAGAGCAGATCGGTGAGTTTCGACCATTGCTTGGAAGAGCTGGTACTGCTGTGCAGGCAGACCACAGCCGGTCCTGTTCCGGTGATTTTTACTGAAAGCCGCCCGTTGGTCATACCCAATAATCATAGAGAAGCCACCAAAGATCAACCGGTCAATATGCCCAAAGGGGTCGAATTTGAAACTTGACCCGAATTCGGCAAGGGAGCATACTGGCGGCAAAATGTCCAATCCAGCCCAGAAACCGACTAAGAGTTTCTTTACCATCGACGTCGCCCATGGTCTGATCCACAAACGCCATGCGGGGAATGTCACGGTGGCCGAAGTAATGCAGATGATCGACGAGATCATCGCCGACCCGACCTACCGCAAAGGGATGGACTCGTTTTGTGATTTCACCGACGCGGCCGTCTCATGGACGCTTGAAGATCTGGACAAATTCAGGGCCTACGTCTCCCGGATCAAAAAAATCACGGGAAAGTGCCGGTGGGCGATCCTGTTTCCGTCGGGAAAGGACACTTCTACGGCCCGAATGTTTGTCGCGCTCCACGAGGCCTTCGAGGATACAATCGCCGTTAGACTCTTTTCCGATTCCAAAGAGGCACTCGCCTGGCTTCAATCTGACGACAGTCAATCGAAGTAACCCGTGAGGCGACCGGCTTGATGGTTGTCCGATCCGTCAAGAAGTGATTTGCTCGTCATTCTCAAATTCTATCATTGGAACTGTCAATTATCGGAGGAAGTAGATTGTCTCAATTGACCAGCGAGTTTGTTAAGGTAAATGTGATTCCAGTGTTACGGGAATGTTTCGACCAGACTAGCGGAATATTTCTGGACAAGAATACGTCATTGCTGCAGTCCATATCCAGCTTATCCGCCGAACAGGCCTCTCGAAATATCATACCCGATGGCTCCTCGATCGCGGCTCATGTCTCTCATATCCGATTCTATCTCAAAGTTCTCAACGACTATATTGATCACAAAGAACTCGGAAAGATCGACTGGAAAGAGTGCTGGAAGCACCGTGAGATTGACGATATTCACTGGGACAAACTGCGCGTGGATCTTGCCAGCGACTATCGTGCATTCCTCTCCAAAGTGGAAACGATGACTGATTTTGGCGACGAGAAACGCCTTGGCGGGATCCTTGCCATTATTGCGCATTCCGCGTTCCACCTTGGCGCAATACGGCAGATGGTACTCGTGGTTACAAAATAGGGCTTGGAAATTTGAAGATTCATGGGTATACTTGCCCCGATCAGACAGCGCCCGGCCGGCCGATTGCCGCACCGGGTTTTCTTTTGGGCCGTCGGGTGAGACAAAGTCAGTGCGCCCAATAGAGTTGTAACCGCCGGGAACTTCCCGGCTCTCAAGTGAGTTGAGCGACCGTATGCACGCCTCGGAAAAAATACGCAATCTGGCGATTGTCGCCCATATCGATCACGGCAAAACAACCCTGATTGACTCGGTATTTCGTGCCGCCCGTACTTTCCGCGACAACCAGCAGGTCGCCGAACGGCTGATGGACAACAACGCGCTCGAACGCGAACGCGGAATCACCATCCGCGCCAAGCACTGCACTATCAACTGGAACGACTATCTCATCAATATTATCGACACCCCCGGCCACGCCGACTTTTCAGGCGAGGTCGAGCGCGTACTTTCAATGGTCGACTCGGTTTTGCTCTTGGTAGACGCCAATGAAGGGCCGATGCCGCAGACCCGTTATGTACTCATGCGCGCCCTTCGGCTTGGACTGCGCCCGATTGTTATCATCAACAAGGTCGACCGCCCGAATGCCCGCCCGGATTACGCGCTTAACAAAACCTTCGATCTCTTTATCGAACTCGGCGCCACCGATGAGCAGGCGCACTTCCCGGTGCTGTATGGTTCGGGTCTCGACGGTTGGTTTGTGCGCGATCTGGACAAAGACGCGCATGAAGGTATGGAAGCGCTCTTCCAGACAATAATCGAGGCCGTCCCCGCGCCTCTGGTCGACGATAACGAACCGTTTCAGATGCAGGTCTGTTCGCTGGCTTGGAGCGACTATATCGGACAGATCGGCTGCGGCAGAGTACTGCAGGGTCAGTTGAAAAAAGGCGAAGACTTCTTCCGCCACGTCACCCGCTGGAAAGACCAGTCGAATCAGAATGCGGGTTACGATGTCATCGGTACTTCCAAAGGCAAAGGCGTGCACCTATGGGTCACCCGCGGCTTGCAGCGTGTCGATGCCGATGTCATAACCGCCGGAGACATTGTCTGGCTGGCCGGTCCCGATGAAATCCAGATTGGCGATACATTTTCGGCAATCGACGACCCCAAATCGGCGCTTCCGCCGCTGGATATCGAAGAGCCGACGGTGGCCATGTTCTTCATGGTCAACACCGGGCCATTTTCGGGCCAGGACGGCACGGCGATAACTCTGCGACAACTCAAAGACAGATTACAGCGCGAGCTGCGCGTCAATGTCGCTCTGCGGATGGAAGACCTCGGGCGCGCCGACGGTGTCAAAGTCTCCGGTCGCGGCGAATTGCATCTTGCCATATTGATCGAAGAAATGCGCCGCGAAGGACTCGAGTTCTGTATCACCCGCCCCGAAGTCATCACGCACACTGACAAAGACGGCAATATGCTCGAGCCGGTCGAACAGTTGATTATCGATGTACCCGAGGAACATCAGGGAATCGTGATCGAAAAACTCGCCCGCCGCAAAGGGGAGATCAGAACGGTCGAAAACGCCGGCACCAATGTCGTCCGCTTGGAATTTGAAATTCCCACTCGCGGTCTCATTGGCTACCGCTCCGAATTTCTGACTGATACTCGTGGACTTGGCATTATGGCCTCGCGCTTTGTCGGCTACGGTCCGTGGCGCGGCGACATCATCTCGCGCAACCGGGGATCGGTTGTTAGTCTCGATACCGGTCCGGCGACGGCATATGCGATTGAGGGTATTCAAGAGCGTTCGGTCATTTTCGTTGAGCCGACAGAAATGGTCTACACCGGCCAGATTGTTGGCGAGAATTCGCGCCCCGATGATCTGATCTGCAATCCGACCCGCAAGAAAGCGCTAACCAACCACCGCGCCTCGACCAAAGATATCGCCGTCGTGCTGAATGTTCCGCGCAAGATGACGCTCGAGCAGGCGATGGAATGGATCAATCCCGATGAACTGGTCGAAGTCACTCCCAAGGCAATCCGCCTTCGCAAGACCATTCTCGACTTAGAACAGCGCAAACGTGCCGAAAAATTCTCGTATCTGACCGCCCAGGGCCTGCCCATGCCTTCTCCTCGGGTGAGTTAGTTTTCATTCCTCACTGGAATCGGATCTCGAAACCCCTCATCCGCCCTTCGGGCACCTTCTCCCCGAGGGAGAAGGATACACTGTCGAGTTCTCCATCTAACTGATATGAACCAAGTGTCTGCAACCGGAAGTCGCACTACGAATTCCTCTCCCTCTGGGAGAGGATGTCACGGAGTGACAGGTGAGGGGTTAACAAAAAGCTCGTTCATTTGTGCCTGGCGGACATTCCTTTCCGCCGTGACTATGCGGCTTCATGCCTCCCGTGTTGCGCTCATCGCATCATTCATGTTTGTCTCTGCCGATTTCGCATCGCCGCTTCTTAGCACCAACGCCGTACCCAACAGGATAACCACCGTGCCTGCTATCATCGGCCAGGTAATCACCTCGTGCAAGATAATCGCGCCCCAGATCATCCCGAATACCGGCATCAGGAACGCAACTGTCAGCGCTCGTGTCGGTCCGAGATCGGCGATCAATCGATAGTACAACA
>CAYVWS010000130.1:0-7259 GCA_964455535.1 uncultured Ignavibacteriales bacterium
CAACGTAAAGTTGACAGTTCAAACGCCGACCAAGAGCTACTCAGTAATGAAGACTGAGTTCATCGAGCTGTATGCCGATACGCTGAAAGTTGCCGATGTGGCGTCGAGTCCGGGCAAAAAAGTTCGCGTCGATATCTCTTCCAAGAATTGCCTGGCAATGTCGACGATGACGATACCGATCACCTGGGCGGGCACGTACCCACCGGCTCTTGACTCCGGGTCGCTGGCCGGCACACGCGCGGCCGGCGCGACGCTCAACGTCGTGAATGAGGATCCGGTCAATAAGCGGCGCACCTATCAGATCGACTTTTCCTCGATGACGGGTTCCGAACTTGGCTGCGGCGAAGGGCCGATACTTTCGTTGTATTTCAGGATGCCGTCGTACATTCCCGCCGGATACGATCTGCCGATCAGTGTGACCTCGTATGGCTGGCAGGTTCCGACGATTAACACCGGAGAAAATTCATACACTCCTGAGACAAAAGCCGGAAAGATTTCGATCTGCCTGGCTGGTGATTTTACCAACGACAATCAGGGACCGGATATCGAGGACTTGTCGGCGCTGATCGCGTACTTGTATTTGTCCGGCCCGGCGCCGGCGGTACCGTCGAAAGCGGATATCGACGGCACAGTGGGAATCGATATCGGTGATATCACGGCGTTAATCAGCTATCTTTCTCTGGGCGGAGCCAAGCCGACCTGCGGATCGTAAGAGCCAATCTTCATAGTCAAATCAATGCGTCAGGTGGAGACACCTGACGCTTTTTTTGTCGGGGGGCAGTCGTACACAACGAGTCGTAGCAAGTCGGAGACAAAATTGTACATTATTCGCTTGACAGGAATTGAGGCGGGGGTAGATTGGGAGTATCATTGGCTAAGGAGGGTTGTATGCGACGCGGGATCAATATGTCGAAATTTCGGTGGGCGGCAGGCATCTTTCCTGCCACGTTTGCCTTGGTACTGGGGCTGGTTTTGCTTGTCGTGTGCAATAATTCTCCGACCGGCCCAAGTAATAGTTTCTCAGAGTTTTTCCCTTCACAGCCAGGATCGACCTGGATATATCGAGATAGTATTCTTAACGGATTTTATATCGATACAGTCGTCGACTCTCTAACCAGATACGTCACCGGTACCGATGGGCTGACCTACGCCGAATTTCTTGAGAGCTCAAGCTTCTTTAAGTCGTACAACCTAGAATGGCAGAAGTATTATTACCAACGATTGGGCGGCGACACGATTGTTTCTTACTGGGACAGCATCCCGATCGATTCTACGCCCAACGTACGCGCATTGTGGATCCTCCCATTCGACAGCGGCCTGACATGGATTGACACCACGTGGTCTTTTCCTCAAGATATCTATACCGTAGTTGGGATCGAAAAGGTCTACTCGCCTGCAACAGACACCCAAATCGCGATTCACATCAACCGACAGCACCACGGCCTAAATTATCACCGGAATCTAGACTATTGGTTCGTCCGGGGTGTAGGCGTAACAAGGAGGGAGGGATACTTGGGGTTCCTTGCTCCGACGAAGATCGGTCAGTTGATCGAATTTAGGCGGCCATCACGACGCAATTTGAGGGGAAGCGCACCAATGTTATTGAGGTAGGCGATGCTGTTTGGCGATGCCGTCGGGTGGGGGCACCTGACGGCACTTTTTGGGTGGTGTGAGACTGGTTTGCGGGGCTATTCCGGGTGGGAAATAAGACGGGTTTGGGCTATATTGGGGGGTCAACCCCCGGGGTCAAGAAACCTTGGGATATGCCGATAAACCAAGTACGTATGGATCAAGACTTTCTCATCTCGGAACACAAGCATGTCGAAAGCCAGCGACAAGCGCGGGAATTTCTCAACCGCCGAAATCGTAAGCCGCTTTGGCGTGAATACCTCGAAACCGCCATCATCGCCGTCGTTGCCGCAGTATTACTGCGCATCTTTGTTGTCTCGGCTTACCGGGTCAACTCGGCCTCGATGGAAGACACCCTGCTTACCGGAGATTATATCTTCGTGAATAAGCTGGCGTACGAGTACGGCGGCAAGTCGCCGCAGGTCGGGGATATCATTGTGTTCAAGTACCCGAATAATCCGGACAAGGATTATATCAAGCGGGTGGTGGCGCTACCGGGCCAGACTGTTCAGATCGCTGACAAAGTGGTGTATGTCGACAGTATGGTCGCGCCGGTGCCGGATGGGTCAAAGAACATCGACAAGAAGATCATGCCGGGTGATTTGTCGTTCCGCGACAATTTCGGACCGTATGTGGTGCCACAGGGACAATATTTTGTCATGGGTGACAACCGCGACGATTCGCAGGATTCCCGTTTCTGGGGATCGGTGCCGGTGCAAAATATCCGCGGCAAGGCGGTCTTTGTCTACTGGTCGTGGGAGCCCGATCCGAATCCGCCGGGCTGGTCTTTTCCGTACGTCCATCATGCGATCCAATGGGTCGGGCATTTTCTTGTGAATCTGCCGTCGCACGCCCGTCTCGATCGCATCATGAGACCGCTCTGATGCCGTTCGGACTCTACGTTCACTTTCCATTTTGTCGCAACAAGTGTTCGTACTGTGACTTTTATAAGGAGCTGTACGACGCCCGTCTGGAAGTCCGCTTTTTCGAAGCCCTGAAAATCGAGACTGAACTGGCGGCGATGGCCTACGCCGATTCCGATCCACAGATTTCAACTATCTTCATCGGCGGGGGCACACCGACACTGGCTAATATCGAGTTATTCGCCGATTGGCTGGCGCAGTTACGCAAGCTCTTCTATGTCCCCAACGGTATTGAGTTCTCGGTCGAGAACAATCCCGATTCGGTGACGGTTGAAAGACTCGAGTTTTTCAAAGAACTCGGGGTGAATCGGCCGACGTATGGAATTCAATCGTTCAGCACGCCCCTATTGCAGTTGCTTAATCGCAAACATAATCCGACAGATTCGTCGCGGGCGATCTACTTAACCAATGCGCTTGGGTACAAGAATTTCGGGGTCGATTTGATATTCGGGTTGCCCAAACAAACAACGCAGATGCTTTCCGATGATCTTGACGCTATTGTCGAACTCGATCCGCCGCATATATCCTACTATCAACTCACGGTAGAACCTGATACGACACTGGCCGAGCGGGTATTGACAGGGTCACTGGTCATGCCGGATCCGGATTTGTCGCTGGCGATGTACCGCGGCGGGTGTGCGCGGCTGGCTGATGCCGGATATGAGCGATACGAAGTATCATCGTTTGCCAAGCCGGGATTTGAATGCCGGCATAATCAATCGTACTGGGACGGCAGTGATTATCTGGGATTGGGACCGTCGGCGCATTCCTTCATGCGCGGCCAGCGGTTTGCCAATGTCGACAATGTGCATGATTACTGTAAGCAGTTATCAATGGGCAAGCGGCCGATTGTCGAAGACGCCTCGGGCGCGAAAGAGCGAATTATGGAAGCAATCATGCTTGGTCTGCGCACCTCGCGCGGGATTGATCGTCACCAGTTCGCGATGCGGTTTGGGCAGGTTGTCGAGGACGGCATGGATCTGGGCCAGTACGAAATGTTGGTGAAGTCGGGGCATGTGATCGATGAGAGCGGGGCGATACGCTTGTCCGACGACGGTATTTGTGTCGCCGATGAAGTCATTCGGCGACTCGTGAAGTAGCAGTACACACTTGTATTGAAAATAGGAAGGCCGGACAGTGCGTCCGGCCTTTTGTTATGGTGAGCGATAGTTATTGCGGTGATTGTGCGAGCGGATGGAAGGAGATGTACAGGTAGTCGATCATCGAAGTCAAATCGGCAATGTCGATTCCTATAACGCCGTCGGTGTTAGCTTCAAGTGGGCAACAGAGCGGAGTTTGGGAGATGTACAAGTAGTCAACGAGTGCTGCCAAATCGCTGATGTCGACACCGTCAGCATTGTCACAATCAACGTTTCCGGTCATACCATTACTGCAGTTCCAAATCGTGAAACAATACGGTCCGAGCCAACGAGGGGAATTCCACTCCGGGAGGCCTCCAATCGTTCTTGGCCCGCCGAGCGGGGCGTGCATGCTCCCGCAACCGGGTATCCAGACATCTGCAGAGATGGCCCCCGTGTCCAAACAGATTGTTTTTCCGGACATTGAAGGATCGAACCGTGTGGCGATTTTCCAAGTGACGCCGCGATATCCAGGGGCAAATCCCATCCCGCTTTTCGCCGACGCGACCATTCCCATCGTGTCAGGTGATTGACCATCGGGTACCTGTTGGCCAAACGAAAAGTGGCAGGGAATACTCCCGAACGTGCCAGACATCCATCCAATGTTCATAGTATCGAACGCCGGTGTTTGCCAGGATGCGCCGTCGGGCGATGAAAGCAGAAAGGGAGACGATATGATACTGATCTTGGCGGAATCGAAGGAAGACATTCCCAGGTACATGGTGATCGGAGTGGCGACGAGCAACGTGTCGCCGCGTAGGGAACCTTCGACATGATCGAGATAGTAGGTGCGCTCGCAGGCGAAGCAGGGATCGCAGGCGTCGCCGATGCCGTCTTTGTCAGTGTCGGCCTGCATAACATTTGCGGTTGTCGGGCAGTTGTCGTTGTAGTCATAGACCAGGTCGCCGTCGGCATCGGGAGTTGTGCGATAGCCGAGGACGTTGTGGTCCGTGGCGGTGGCGGTCAAGCCGGCGACATACTTGCCGTCATATTCCAAAAAACTGTAGGCACCGGAAATATCTGGTCGCCACGCTGTTCCGTCCCAAAATTCTGATATCCGTTGAAACCCCTCGATCTCATAGAATGAAAAATACAGAGTTCCGTAGGACAATCCGTGCAGGCTGTGTTGTGGCAATGCATTGGAGTCCGGAGAAACAAATGCGGGTTCGGTCGTTGGAATCCAGATAGTATCTTGCCACTCATAAGCCTGAACCGGATTGAGATCTGAATAGCCATCATTGAGGCCCAGCAACTTCCCATTGTAAAGAGCGATTTCTCCAATGGAAGTGTTGGCCGGCAATCCATTCTCCATCGCGTGCCACGCTGTACCATCGAATCGGACCAATCGGTGATAACTCCCGGGTTGCCAATACGGAGGGAAATAATTGGATGGTCCGACTATCAGGTCATTTCCCATTGCGACCACTCTGACTGCGAAGTTTATCAGGATTTGAGACGTGTCGGGATACAGCCAATCAGAACCATCCCAGATAGTCAGCCCAGTGTGCATGGGGTTGCCCGGTTGGAAAAAAGTACCACCCAAAACGAGCTTATCATCCCATGCCGTCATAGCATCGATTGGAGTGTACTGCCAGTCCGGTACGGGAATCCAATCAGTGCCATTCCAGTACGCTACCAACGTCTGTCCGTAGATGTCGCCTCCCCTGGCAAATAGCGCTGTCGATGTTTTCTCGAACTGTGTGATAGTATTCCATGTACCGATCCCCATCGCGTGCCACTGGGAGCCGTCCCATCGCGCAGCGTTGTGGACTTCGACACCCCCTGCTTTTGTAAATTGTCCGCCGACGATCAAGTCACCATTGAACTGGATCATGGCGTCGACGCGGTTGCCTTCGACACCACCGGCAAACGGTTTCCAAAGTGATTCTGCTGACTTAAGGTTGAGAGGCATGACCAGACAAACGACCGCGACGACGACCAGCGGTCGCGCCGCACCTGTGAAGACTACACGCATGGAATACCTCCGAGGACGCGCAGTATTGAGTTGTTGAACGTGATTCTGCTGAAATGGTATCGCATGTCCATGCTTCTGTCAAGTGGAAAATGGAGGCACATATCGACAGGACATTGTGATTGCCGCATGCGCCGTATGGGGATATATTCGCTCCTGTCATGGACTTCTTCGAGCAAACCAAACCCGATCCGCCGGAAAACCGTCTGCCAAATTCACCGCTGGCCGACCGGATGCGGCCGCAGTCGTTTGACGAATTTGTCGGACAGCAGAAAATCATCGGCGTGGGCACGCCGCTTCGCAAAGCGATAGAGGCGGACAAAGTTGGATCATGTATTTTTTGGGGGCCGCCCGGTTCGGGCAAGACAACCCTTGCCGAGTTGATCGCGCATCTGACCAAGGGGCAGTTTGTGCCGTTTTCGGCGGTGACCTCGGGTATCAAAGAAGTCAAAGAAGTACTCGGCAAGGCGGCGAAATATTACCAACTGACTAACCGCCGGACATATTTGTTCGTCGACGAAATCCACCGTTTCAACAAGGCGCAGCAGGATGCGTTCCTGCCGTATGTCGAAAAGGGCGAAGTTGTATTGATCGGCGCGACGACTGAAAATCCGTCGTTTGAAGTCAACTCGGCGCTCTTATCCAGAATGCGCGTGCACGTTCTCGAACGGCTGGCCGAAGAAGACTTGCGGAAGGTTGCTCAGCGGGCGTTAACCGACGAGTATAGAGGCCTCGGCAAGAGTGGTGTCACCATCGACGACAAAGCGCTTGAGTTCTTAGCGGTGGCGGCCGATGGCGACGCGCGCCGGGCGCTGACATTACTTGAATTGACCGCGCAGCACGTCGGCGACGGGAATTTGATTACCACCGAAGCGGTCGCCGCAGTCAATCAGAAGGGGTGGCTGGCCTACGACAAAGCCGGCGAAGAGCATTACAATTTGATTTCGGCGCTGCATAAGTCGATTCGCGGCGGCGATCCGGATTCATCGCTCTACTGGCTGGCGCGGATGCTGGCCGGCGGCGAGGACCCGATGTATGTCATCAGGCGACTGGTCAGATTTGCGACCGAAGATATCGGTTTGGCGGATCCGTATGCGCTGACCTTGGCCCTCAACGCCCGAGACACCTACCACTTTCTCGGTTCGCCGGAAGGGGAATTGGCAATTGCCGAATTGGTGGTCTATATGGCGTGCGCGCCGAAATCGAATTCGATATACACGGCATTTCAACGAGCGCAGGCCGATGCCAATGAAAAGGGCTCGCTGCCGGTGCCGCTCTGGATACGCAATGCCACCACCGGCCTGATGAAAGCGCTCGACTACGGCAAAGGGTACAAATACGCGCATGATTTCGAAGGGGCGATGGTTGACCAGGAGTATTTTCCAGACGAATTGGCTGGGACGAAATACTACCAGCCGACCAATGCGGGCAAAGAGGCGCGTTTGGCTGAGTATGTCGAGAAATATCGAAAATTCAGGTCTGAATCGGCGGCGAAAGTCGGCACAAAAGCAAGGCAGTCGGATTAACTGTTGAACCGTTTGGGAAGTAGTTGGTTTAAGGGACTATGCACAGATCAATGATGAGGCGAGATTGCTT
>CAYVWS010000131.1:0-7166 GCA_964455535.1 uncultured Ignavibacteriales bacterium
GAATCAAAATCGAGAAAGCAATCGCGTCGCGATAGATCGGCGAGATATATCCGGTAACCATGGTTTCGGTCAGTCCGATAATCAATCCACCCATGGCCGCCCCGGCCAAATTACCAATTCCGCCCAGCACGGCCGCGACAAACGCCTTAAGCCCCGGATAGACACCCATGAGCGGGTCGATCTTGGAATAAATCGAAGCATAGAGCACCGCCGCCGCCGCCGCCAAGCTCGACCCAACGACAAATGTAAACGACACGACCGTATCGATATTGATACCCATCAAGCTCGCCGCGGACATATTGAACGATACCGCGCGCATCGCCGTGCCGATCTTCGTTTTGAACACCACCCACCGAAGCGCCAGCATCAGCAGAATGGCGGTCACTATCACGACTACCGTATTGGAGCTGATTTCGATGCCGCCGCCCTTGAACACACTCACCGACGGAATCATATCGGGAAACCGTTTCGGGTCAGGCCCAAAGACCAACTGCCCGCCGAATTCCAAAAACAGCGACACACCAATTGCGGTAATCAGCACCGTCAACTTTGAGCGCGGACGAAGTGGCCGATAGGCGAGCTTTTCGATTATCACGCCAATCGCGGCACAACCGACCATCGAGGAAAGCAGCAGCACCGGTCCGGCAATCGCCAGATTTCCGCCGGTCCACGGCAGAATGTACGGCGCGAGGTAGTACGATATGAACGCGCCCAGCATGAAGACATCAGAGTGAGCAAAATTGATGAAGCGGAGAATCCCGTAAACCATCGTGTAGCCCAGCGCAATCAGCGCATAGATTGCCCCGAGCGAAACACCGTTGATAACCTGTTGAAGGAACTCACTCATGGTCTGGCGGCCAAGATACTATCCCGCGTGAAAAAGCCCAACGAGAATTGATCGCTGGGCTTTTTGTATTCGAGTAGATCGGACTGATCAGGGCTGAACCGTCTCACGGAAGATCAGTTTCTCATTATCAATCGCGATAATCACCGCCGATTTGCGGGCATTTCGCTCTGAGTCGATGGTCGTCTTGCCGGCTATCCCCGGAAAATCGACCGTCGAGGCCAGCATGTCGCGGATCTTGGCGCGATCGGTGCTTCCAGCGCGCTTGATGGCATCGAACACCACCATCGCGGCGTCGTAGCCCAGCGCCGCCATCGCATCGGGCGTTTCGTTGTTGTGCAAACTGCGATACTTAGAGACAAACTTCTGCACCATAGCCGACGTGTCATCGGCCGAATAGTGATTGGTGAAGTAGGTGCCGTTCATCGCCGCGCCGCCGATTTCGATTAGCCGATCAGAATCCCAGCCGTCGCCGCCGAAGAAGGGCATCATCATGCTCAGTTCGCGCGCCTGCTTCACGATCAGGGCCGATTCGGTGTAGTACCCCGGAACGAAGATCCCTTCGGGATTCATTGCCTTAAGGGCGGTCAGCTGAGCTTTGAAATCATTGTCGCCTTCGCTATATGCCTGCTCTCCGATAACCTGTCCGCCGAGTTTGGTGAACGTATCATAGAAAAACTGGGCCAGCCCCACCGAATAGTCATTCTTCACATCTTTAAGAATCGCCACCTTGCGAAGTCCCAGCGAATTGTACGCAAACTTCGCTAGCACTTCCCCCTGAAACGGATCGATATAGCAGACACGGAAAATGTAGTCGCCTTTCTTGGTGACTTCTGGATTGGTCGAGCCGGGGGAGACCATCGGAACTTTGCGCTCCTGGCAGATCGGCGCGGCGGCCAAACTGCGCGAGGAAGCGATCTCGCCGATGATTGATACCACATTGTCACGCGTAATCAGTTTCTGTACTGCCAATGCCGCCTCCTCGGGGAGCGAACGCGTATCTTCGGTGACGAGTTTGATTTTCTTGCCAAGCACGCCGCCCGAGGCATTGGTTTCGTCGACCGCCATCAGGATTCCCCGATGGGTCGAAGTGCCGAACGTCGCGGTAGTGCCGGTCAGCGAAGAGTATTCGCCGATCAGAATCTCGTTGGCGTCTCCGGTCGACTCGCTTTTGCCGCAGCCGCTACCGAGCAACGCAATACCAATGATCGAAAGCGCAGCCAGAAATTTTCTCATGCCACTGTTCCTTGTAGTTATAAGACATCCTATTGTCCCCAAAGATACCCGCCCCCCGATTGCCCTGTCAAGTCCATTGGCGATAATGAAATAGCCACGGCGGCCGCTCGCACATTTGGTTGCACGTTGGCCGGTTCGTCGTTACCTTTCTGCCGGTGTATCGTTTTTCTCTCATGAGACCATAATCCTGAGGATTTCGAAGTGACCGAAGACTCTTTGCCCCCCGATTCTGAACCGACGCGCACTTTTGCGCTTCCGCCGGAGGGAACTCCGTTTGGTCACTACCAGCTGGGCCGACGGCTCGGCGCCGGGGGGATGGGAGAAGTCTATGCGGCCGTCGACACAACTCTCGGTCGCCAGGTCGCGCTAAAATTCCTTCCGCCAACGCTGACGGCCAATCCGGAAATGAAAGCCCGCCTCTTCCGCGAGGCCCGATCAGCGGCGGTGTTAAGTCATCCAAACATTGTCACGATCTACGAAGTCGGGGAAGAAGCGGGTCGCCCGTATCTTGCGATGGAAATGGTGGAAGGGAAAACGCTGAACGCGGTGATCGCCGAGGGCACGATCTCCATCGCCAAAGGAATCGAGTGGTCCACTCAGATCGCCGAAGGCCTGTGTGAGGCCCACGCCAAAGGTGTGATTCACCGCGATATCAAACCGTCCAACCTCCTTCTGGATCGCAAAGAGCGAATCAAAATCCTCGACTTTGGACTGGCTAAAACTGGTGATGCCGAGCCGCTCACTCAAACTGGTTCAACCCTCGGCACGGTGGGCTACATGGCACCCGAACAAATCGAAGGTGGGCTGGTCGATGCACGGGCCGACATTTTCTCGCTCGGCGTGGTCATGTACCAAATCTTCGCCGGCCGATCGCCTTTTTCCCGAGACACCGCTCCGGCCACTCTCTACGCTGTGGTTCACGACAATCCCCCCAAACTCTCATCGATTCGACCGGATATTTCGGCGACCCTCGAGCGGATCATCGAAAAAGCAATTACCAAGTCGCCGGCCCAGCGGTATCAGTCGGCCGATGAACTCGGGCGCGACCTCGCCAAATGCCGAACCATTGCGCCGTCAGAAGATCGTTCCGAAACCGCCCAATCCATCGCGGTGTTGCCCTTTGCCGATATGAGCCCGGCAAAAGATCAGGAATATTTTTGCGACGGCCTCGCCGAAGAACTCATCAACGCCCTGACTCGCCTGCAGGGGCTCAAAGTAGTCTCGCGCACATCGGCTTTTCAATTCAAGGGCCAGCAGGCCGATATCCGCAGGATTGGCGATCAGCTCGGTGTCAAAACCGTCCTAGAAGGCAGCGTGCGCAAGGCCGGCGACCGACTTCGCATCACCGCCCAGCTTATTGCCGTGGCCGACGGCATGCATTTGTGGTCGGACAAATTCGACCGCACCGCCGATGACCTTTTCGCCATTCAAGATGAAATCTCCACGACAATCGTCGAGACCCTCAAGATGAAACTGATGCCCTCCGAACAGGCCGGACTGAAACGGCGCAGTACTCAGAATTTGCAGGCCTATGACCTGTATCTTCAGGGGCGTTTCCTCTGGAATCAGCGCACCCATGAAAGTATCAAGCGGGGATTGTCGTGCTTTGAAAAAGCAATCGCGCTCGATCCGGAGTTTGCCCTGGCCTATGTCGGCTTGTCCGACTCGCTGTTTATGGCCTACGCTTTCGATTTCATGAGTCCGGGTGACGCAATTCCCAGAGCCCGTGAAGCGGTGACGACCGCATTGGAGTTGGATCCGCAGTCAGCGGAGGCCCACACCGCCCTGGGCGGCATTCTGGCCTATCATGATTGGCGATGGGCGGAGGCCGAACAGGCATTTCTAACAGCGATCGCCTGCAATCCAAGTTACGATACCGCTCACCATTGGTATGCCGAAGTGTTGGCTCTCACCAGACGCCCGGAAGAAGCCGAAAGAGAATTTCAGATCGCACTGACCCTCGATCCGCTTTCGTGGATCATCAATTCGGTCTATGGTGTCCATCTGTACGTGTCACGGCGTTTCGACGAAGCCGAGCGAGCGCTCCAGCGCGTCATCGAATTAGGCAGCCGAATTGACATGTCCTACGGGACACTCGGTATGGTTCAGCTCTCGATGGGCAAAACCCATGAAGCAATCGCTACCCTTGAACAATGCCTTGCCGTGAGCGGGCGCAATGCGTATTCACTGTGTGTCCGGATTCTCGGCTCATCGCGCGTCGGCGACAAAGACACCGCACAGAAACTTCTTCATGAACTGCACGAAAAGCTGAAGATCGAGTACATACCCCCGACCCTGATGGGGTATGCCGAGTGGAACGCTGGCAATATTGAAACGGCGCGCGGCTGGTTCACGCGCGCGTATGACGTACACGATCTGGAACTGGCGTTTATGGGAATGCCCGCCTTCGACGATATCCGCCAGGACCCCCACGTCGCCGCGATCATTCGAAACATGGGTCTGACTCCCTGACCTGCACCCGTACTATTTGACAGCCCGCACTCTGTTCCAATAGAAATACGACGCCGCGTCTTTGCGAGCGATAAACTGCTCGACCTCGGCGCGGGCCTGCACCAGCTCGGCCACGGTAGCCATGCCTTTTTCGATAAGGTCCGGGCCGCTTGCCTCAAGAATCTTTAGGCAATTCACAATCCAAAGCTCAAAGTGTGGCTGGCCGGCATAGTGAAGTTCTGGTTGAATCGATAACTCGATATTTGAAAGTCCGGCCTCGCTGACATATTGAAACAACTTGCGGCCGATATATCCGTCTCCGCCCAAGAGTGCCTGCAGTTTCCCGAACCGCTCCCACAGCACCGTCCAGGTCGGACATTCGGGCCAAAGTTGATACACAGCAATGTCATTTTCCTGAGCGCAAATTCGGCCGCCCGGTTTGAGCACACGCCGCATCTCGCGAAGGACCGTGATTGGGCCGCTTACATGTTCCAACAGATATCGACAATACACAGCATCAAATGTGTCGTTTTCAAACGGAAGGGAGTGAGCGTCGCCCCGGATAAATTCAAGATTCTCTCGACTCACCGTGACTTTCGCCAATTGTTCGGGCGAGTATTCGATCCCAACCACGTTCTTGGCCTTCGACGCAACCTCGCCTGCCAATATTCCCAAACCGCTGCCAACTTCGAGGATCGACTCCTGCGCTTGCGGCGCGAGAAATTCGATAAACGGCGGATTGGTCAGGCCGTTGAGTTTGCGAAGTCGTTCCTGTTCTTCGGACTCAGTTCCATGCACATACTTGGACATTCATACCTCACTGACAGGCGGCAAGCGGTTCAAAATCAATATACAGATACGCGATGAGTCGCGTCAGATCAGAAATATCGACTATCCCATCCGGCGACAAATCAACATTAGACGCCACCGGGCAGGGAAGTGGCCCGAGACTGATAAACAGCCGGTCGATCAGAACTGTCAGATCGGAAATATCGACAATGCCGCTCGGGTCGCCGTCGACATTACCTACAAATCCGACACAACAACTGCCGAGATGACGGTAGAAATTCAGCCCGCCGTCATCTTCGCCTATAAACGCGTCAGGATCGGCGTCGCCGTCAATATCTCCAAACGCATATGCCAGCCGCGCGCCATCGTGTTGCCCCGGCAGATTGTCAGAAAGAAGTATGAGTGTATTGGAATCCGGGAATTGTCCGACAGGGGAAATGTTACGGTAGATCACTGCTTCGGGCAGTCGCCCGCCGATCACCATGTCGAGTCGCCCGTCTTTGTCCCAGTCGATAATTTGCGGGATCGTCATATCGCGGTGTTCACGCTTGAGCAGTGAAGTCGTGACAAGCGTAAAAGCCGGCGCCTGGCGAGTGCCGGTATTCTGATACAGGAGAATATTAGCAAAGCCGTTGAAATCCCATTCGCCTACCACCAGATCAAGAAGTGAATCGTCATTCAAATCAGCAAGGCGGGGTGTGGCAAGTTGATCGACTTTGATATTCGCCAGTTTGTTGGTCACCAACTGCGGCACAAATGAAACCCGATTGCCGGTGTTATTCCAATACTGTATCTGACCCGAAAGATTCCCGACCAAAAGATCAAGATCGCCGTCACCGTCAAGATCACCAAGCTCCGGGGCAGTAGAAAATCCGGCGTGAATACCGCCAAACTCATTTGTCTGATATTCAAGCGCTGGACTAAAGATTGTGCCGGTATTCTTGAAATAACTCAGCGTCCCGTCCTCCGCGCCGATCAAAAGACCAAGATCACCGTCGCCATCCAGATCACCAAGCGCGGGGACAGCCGAAGTGCCGAAATCCAGAGTATGGATCATCGCCGAATCCACCGTCACGAACGAGGCGCTCTGCGGTGTGCCCAGATTGGCGTACATGCGCAGATTGTACCTGGATTCTCCCTGTGCCACACCCACAATCATATCGAGATCGTTGTCGCCGTCGAGATCGGCAAAAGTCGGATGATTGAACCCGGCGGTCGGCGCCGCCAAGTAGTCCTGAGTTTCCCATTTCAACGCCGATGAATCCGGTGTGCCGAGGTTAGAGAACTCGTAGATGTTCAGATTGTAGATATCGCCGAAGAACAAATCCTGATCGCTGTCGGCGTCGATATCGGCAAAAGCGATATTCGAAAAACCGTGGTTCGGATTTTCAAACATCGACGACGCGCCTTGCGGGAAGGCGACCACGGAGTCATACAATTCGGTAATGAACGCGAAGACCGCCGACTGCGGCGTTCCGGTGTTGCGATAGAAAACAAGATTCCCGCCCAGACCGCCAAAGAAGAAATCTTTGTCACCGTCGTTGTCGATATCTATTAACGTGCCGGTATTGTTGATCCCGGTCTGAAACCCACCGGCCGCCGTGTCGCCGTAAACCGAATCTACCAGCACAAAGCTCACGATTGAACCGACCGACTGATTCTGCCAATAGTCGACTCCGCCCAGTCGGTTGTCGCAGAATAAATCGAAATCGTTATCGTCATCGATATCGCACAGCGTAAACCAGGTGCCGATATCGATATTCCCGAATCGATCGGTTAGCGGCGCCCAATAGGGCTGAGCGATCGAGCCGTCGTTGTGATAGTAGGCCAGCTTCCCCCAGGCATC
>CAYVWS010000132.1:0-7123 GCA_964455535.1 uncultured Ignavibacteriales bacterium
TTGTTGTGAAGAATGTTCGAAGAATGATGTTGACGGCCTTGCAGGCGGGCGTGATTGCGGCCGGATTGCTGATATCGCGAACGTACGCGCAGCCCGATGATCGGACTGCGAACGGCAAGACCGATCCGCTGTTTGATCCGCCGCAGATCTGGGCACAGCAGGATCCGGGTGGACCGATGGGGAAGGGACGGTTGCGCGGTCAGCCCGGCCGGGGACCGATGGACGGCGCTCAGCGCAAACATATCGAACAGCTGCGCCTGCTGAAGCTGCTTGAGGTGCTTGATCTCAATGAAGATCAGGAGCCCAAATTCTTGGTCGCGTTCAAAGGGATGCGCAAGACGATGCGGGAACTGGATGAGCGCAAAGGAGCGGTGGTCGAAAAACTGTCGACCGAACTCAAAGGCGCCAAGCCGGATGATCGTAGGATAAACGGCCTTGTCGACAGTGTGCTTGAAATCGAGCGCACCAAGCGACAGGCGATGCAGACATTTGTGGAAACCTCGCGCGGTATTTTGACACCGGTACAAGTCGGCCGACTGCTGGTGTTCACCGAGCGTTTCGAATATGAACTTCTGGAGCGGGTGCGCGAGTTTCGGGAACGGATGCGCGGCGATGACGCGCCATCCAATGACCGTGACCAGGGTTTGTAAGAGCGAAAACTTTACGAAGGAGATTGATATGAAGAGGCAATTGACCGTAGCAGTATTCACCGCGGCGCTTCTGAGCCCGATGGCGCTGAGTGCTCAGCCGGGACCGGGCATGGGCCAGGGGATGGGACCCGGAATGGGCCACGGACACCCGGGGTGTGCGATGTCCTGCAACCATGGGCCAATGAAACGCGGCAAAGCGATGGGAATGCGCGGACGCATGGGCGGCATGCGCATGGAGATGGCGGCCAAACTGGAATTGACCGACGATCAGAAAGAGAAAATGCAGAAGATGCGCGAGGACTTTCAGATGCTGATGATCGATCAGCAGGCCAAAGTCCGCAAAGCGCAGCTTCAACTGCGGCAGCTCCAGCGCGACGACAAGGCCTCGACCAGCGCGGTCGAAGCGCAAATTGATGCGGTAGCCAAAGTCCGGGCGGAGAGCGCCAAGATGCGCTACCGGCATCACGCCGAGATGCAGAGCATCCTGACTGATAAACAAAAGCAGATGCTTAAGGAGATGAGAACCTCCGGACCAAGAGGCATGCGCGGCGGGATGCGCGGCGAAGTGTTTGACAATGACGACGAGGGCGAATTCGATGCTCCGTCACCCGATGGCGAGGAAGGGTAGTCTTCCCTCTCGATGTCACACCCTTTCTTGACAAAGCGAGCCCGTCCACTGACAGGGCTCGCTTCTTTATTTGGATCTCATTGCTGATCAGTCGATGACCTTGAAGATTTCGCGGCTGCCACTTTCGACCAGCGGAGTGAATTTCTTGTACCAGTTCTGCCATGCCTTTTGAGCGGCATTGGAGGCGTGGCCCTTCTCGTATTCGGCCAGCGTCTTGAATTCCATTTCAAGAACCAGAGTGTAGAACTGGCCGGTGACATCGGTCAGAAGACGGATCTTGGCGTTGGTGGCCTTTTGGAGCATCGGCCATCCCTTGCGCCAATGGGCGACGGCTTCGCGTGACTTGCCGAATTTCAACTGAAAGGTATTGCGGACGACGATCATCGGAACCTCCGGATTGGGGTTAAACGTTGACTTATTTGGTCAATTAAGCGGGCGGTAGTGCGGTCGTCAAGACGGCCCCGTCGAAACGGCAAAAAAAACGGCCGGAGCGTCATTGCCCGCGGCCGTTGCCACGATCCTGTCCCGAAGTCTATTTCTTCTTGCTATCGCTATGCTGCATTGTCTTGGCGTCGGCTTTGATCCACATCGTTGAGGCGGTGCCGCCTTCCGGTGTGAGGGTGCCGCTGGCTTCGAGGGCTTCACCCTTGATAGTTCCCTCCCAGACCAGATGCCCCATCTTGGGGTCGGTCTGTTCGGACTTGAAAGTCGTGACGCCGTCCTTGGTTTCAGTTGTGTATGGCGCGGCTTTGAATCCCTTGCTCATGCAATAGGAGGATGAGAACATGCCGCCCTTGAAGGATATCATCTCCTTGTCGCCGTCGGTTTTCCCGGCCATGCCGCACATGCCGGCGAAGTGCTTGCCGTCGAGCGCTCCCTGCATCGCCGGTTTGGCGGTCATTGATTTGGCCGGATGCTGCTTAGTGTCGGCCGGTTTGGTTGTCTGAGTTCCGGCAAAGGCCGTGGTGGCAGCAATCGCGACACACGCGACCGCCGCAGCAGTTTTCAGCGTGGAAAGCTTCATTTTCTTCTCCATGAAACGAAACGTTTGATTCAGTTACACTGTGTTACGCACAAAGAGCGGGGCGCAAGCGCCCGACCTAATCCATCGGATCCTTCCATTCTCACCGTGCGCGGTGACTCCACATTTTGTTTGTGACCATGGTCTGCGAAATACTCAGCGTTATACCGCGCCCGCGAATCGGGTTTCCAGAAAAAATGAATTGTTGAACTCATGGGTCCATTTTTTTCGATATGGATCTGGATGTGAACCGTCGGGGAATAGAGACGGCCCCCTACGGGTATCGACGACTCAGAAAATCGAAAATTGGCAGAATGGGTGCCGTGTTCTTTGTGCGACATTTTGGTTTGCGTAATAGATTATCGTATAACGCATTATGCGAGCCATTGTGTTTCCGATCGGTTGACGGCGAGACTGCAAGTCTGCCATATTGGCAGAAATTGTGTGTAGTTTAGTTGACGCGATGCGGCACCCCGGCTATCCTAAGGATATGACCCCTCCGAGCGACGAAATTCTCGAATACATCAAATCGCACGCGGATCGTCCGCTCAAGCTCAAAGAACTGGCGCGAGCGATGGAGATCGGCGCGGATGAGTATCCGGGTTTTCGCAAATCGATCAAAAGGATGATCGACGACGGTGAGTTGGTGATGCTCAAGCGCAACCGCATTGGCGTTGCCGACAAGCTGAATCTTGTGGTCGGGAAGATCTCTATCGCGCGTACCGGATCGGGATTTGTCAGTCGAGTCGGTCACGAAGATGACATTGTGATTCCACCGACGGAACTGTTCACGGCGCTCGATGGCGATGAGGTTGTGGTGCGGCTGACCGGCAAGCGCGACGAGCGTCAGCTCGGCACGGTGATTCGTATTGCAAAGCGCACGCCGCGCAATATCGTTGGAATCTTCCGCACAAGTCGTGCCTGGCAGTTTGTGGTGCCGGATAATCCAAAGATTCATCGCGATATCTACATCGCACCGTCAAACACACTGAATGCAAAGGACGGCGAAAAGGTCGTGGCGGTGCTTGAAATCTGGGATGATCCCCAGATGAATCCGGAGGGGAAAATCATCGAGCGTCTGGGTGCGCCGCATGATCCGGGAGTGGACATGAAGGCGGTGATGCGCAGTTTCAATCTGCCGGACACATTCCCCGCTGATGTCTTGGCCGAGGCCGAATCCGCGGCAGCGCGGCTGTCGCTTGAGTCGCATTTGCAGAACCGTCGCGATCTGACCAACGACTGCATTTACACTATTGATCCGGCTGATGCCAAGGACCATGATGATGCCGTGTCGGTGGAGAAACATCCGACCGGTTATCGTCTGGGCGTGCATATCGCCGATGTCTCGGCCTATGTCGACGAGGGCTCGGCGCTGGACAAAGAGGCGCTGTTGCGCGGAAATTCGGTCTATTTGCCTGGCACAGTAATCCCGATGTTGCCCGAAGTGCTCTCGAGCGATATCTGCTCGCTTCGGCCCGATCGTAAACGGTTGACATTTTCGGCCTTTATCGACTTTGACAAAACCGGCAAGGCAACGAAGTGGGAAATAGCTGACACGGTGATTTCATCGAAGGCCAAGCTCTCGTATGAGCATGTGCAGGCGTTTTTCGACGGTGAGAGTGTGGCGGCGATCCCGCGCGAGATTGGCGTCAATTTGAAAATCGCACGGGAACTCGCACAGCTTTTGACCAGACGGAGGTTTGCCGACGGTTCGCTTGACTTCGATTTGCCCGAAGTCAAGATCGTTTTAAACGACGACGGTGAAGTCATTGAGCTGGGCAACCGGGTCCGACTGGAGTCGCATCGGTTGATCGAGGAATTCATGCTGGCCGCCAATCGTGCGGTGGCGCTCGAAGTATTCCGGCTGGCGCAGCCGTTTCTGTATCGCGTGCACGACCGGCCCGATCAGGAGAAGGCAGAGGCATTCTCCTACTTGATGAGCCGGTTGGGACACAAATTCGCGGTCGCGCCGAATCTGAAACCGATTCACTTCTCGCGCTTTTTGAAAAGTGTCGAGGGTTTGCCTGAGTCCGATTTCATTAATGAGCTGATGCTTCGTTCGATGAAAAAGGCAGTTTATCAAAGGGATAATATCGGGCATTTCGGATTGGCCTACACCCACTACACTCATTTTACTTCGCCGATCAGAAGATACCCCGATTTAATCGTGCATCGTCTGCTGCGCTTGGTTCGCGGCGGTAAATACCCTCACAACATGGCCAAACGCATTCCCGATCTGATTGATGCGGTAAGCGTGCATTGCTCGGAGACAGAGAGAGTGGCCGAGCAGGCCGAGCGCGTGGCGGTCAAGATCAAACAGGTCGCGTACATGGCCAAACACGTGGGGGAAGAGTACGACGGTGTCGTGTCGGGGGTGACGCCGCGCGGATTCTTTGTGCGGCTCACGCGACTCGGGGCCGAGGGTATGGTCCGGCTGTCGTCGATTGACGATGACTATTACGTGTATGATGAAAAGCATTATGCGATCACCGGTCGCCGCACCGAGCGTCGATTCCGATTGGGCGACGCGATCCGGGTCGGTGTGCAACGTGTCGACACCGCCAAGATCGAGATCGATTTGTATCTGGCCGATGCGCGGCCGGAAGGGTCGCGACGCAAAGGCGGAAGTATGATAAAGTCCGGCCCGAAGAAGAAGAACAAACCGCCGGTGAAGACAAAGCGGGGAAGACGCAATCGAGGCAGATAGCCATGAGTGAACGCCAGCAGTCGATACACGATGACAACCGAAGCGCGTTGGTTTCGCGCGTGATCGTTTTTCTGACAACCGAGCGCAGGTCCGATGCGGGAATTGCGTGGGAGAAATTCGGTACTGTTGCGACTGAGCTTGCCGAAGTATACCGCCTTGTGCGCGAGCGACAGATAGACCTGATACTGGCCGACGAGCATCGCCATGAACTGACCGCGGCGGTCGCTGCCAAACTTCGCCGGCCCAATGGACTGACCGAAATCTGGCTGATCACTGACGATGAAGACGGAAATACGACGAGTGATTTTGTTGACGGGCGTCTGTCGCGTCGGCTGGAATCGGACGGCATCAGCAAGAAAATCAAGCAGATATTTGCTGATAAGCAGCTGCTCGGGCGGTATGGCATGGTAGGCAGATCACCGGCAATCAAAGCGGTCGCGCGGACAATTGATCGGATCGCGCCGACGGATGTCTCGGTGCTGGTGGTGGGACCATCGGGGGCCGGAAAAGAGCTGGTGGCGCGGGCAGTGCACACCGATTCGCCGCGAAGCGACCGCCCGTTTGTCGCGATCAACTGTGGGGCAATCGCCGAGGGAGTGCTTGAATCGGAACTGTTCGGACATGAACGGGGAGCGTTTACCGGCGCGGTCTCGCGCCGCGACGGACTATTCACCAAGGCCGATCTAGGCACCATTTTTCTCGATGAAATCGGCGAGACCAAACCGGATATGCAGGTCAAGCTTTTGAGATTTTTGGAAGACGGGACGTTTTATCCGGTAGGATCATCGACACCGCGGCGGGCCAATGTGCGGGTGGTAGCCGCGACCAACCGCGATCTTTTGGAAGCAATTGCTGACCGGAAATTCCGCGAAGATCTCTATTTTCGGCTGAGCGTGGTCAAGATCAGCTTGCCGCCGCTGTTGGAGCGTAAGGGAGACATACAGCCGCTCCTGCAACATTTCATGGCGGATCGCAGTGAACTGGAATTTTCAGACAGCGCGCTGAATTTGCTCGAACGGTATGATTGGCCGGGAAATGTGCGGCAGCTCAAAAACTTCGCGGCGCGCATGATGGCACTGAAGTCACGCGGTGTGATCAGCCCGGACGATGTCGAAGCGTATTTGGCCGAGCAGCACTCGGCGGCGTCGTCGACTCTGCCGGTGTCGACGGGGCGAACAGTGGAAGAAGCGGGACAGGAGCTTATCTACCGCGCTATTTTGTCACTCGGCAACGAAGTCAGATTACTTCGGGATTTGATCACTGCCCACTTGCCCTCCGAAAGCGATTCGGGCGATATTACAGCGGCGGCGGCGGCACGCTCGGCGACGACCATGGACGAAATGGAACGAACGCTGATCGAGCGGATGCTGGCCGAAACGAAGGGAAACCGGAAGGAAACCGCTCGACGGCTGGGCATCGGAGAACGGACACTGTATCGGAAACTGGGGAAGTACAAGATTCGTTAGAATCGGCATCCTGATATTCGTCATGATACTCACCGGATGCATGATTTCACAGGCGCAGGAGATTTCGACCGAAGAGATTCCGTCGGAAGAGGAATTGCTCGACGCCCTTTCGAGCGGTGAGATCGATTACGATACGTATGTGCTGTTGCTGGATTTGCTTTTGAACGGCGCCGATTCCAGCCAGATTGACTTATTCGATCTGTTGCCTTCAGCGGTGGATTCTCGTGAAAAACAGCTGACCGATTTTGTGAGAGCCTCGTCGTTCGGAAAAGCCAGAAGATCGATTGCAAAGTACCAGTTCGGCGGAGAGCTGGAAGATTCCGGCCGAACAAAGTACCGGATGTCGGGTCGGTACAATTTCGATTTGCGCTGGTCGGCAGAACTCGGCCTGGCCCGCGAATACAGCGGGCGTGAACGATTCATGAAGCGTTCGATCTCATACACAGATCATCATCCAAGAGTTGATGCACGCGTGACGGTGGGAAACTATCGGGCGCGCTTTGGACTCGGGACAGTGATTGGATATCACGGAAAGTTGGTCGACCACTCCGATAAGATCGACGGCGAGTCATTCCTTTTTCCTGATTTCGGCGGCTTCAACGGCGGATTGTTCGAGTTGTATCTGAATCGGTTACATGTCAATGCGCTCTG
>CAYVWS010000133.1:0-7109 GCA_964455535.1 uncultured Ignavibacteriales bacterium
AGTTGTGATATCTTCCTCGGCTCGCGAAGATTCTTCGACTTTGGACTGGCGGGTACGGTCAAGCTCAGTCGAGATCTCGCGCAAATGCGAAATGCGGCTTTCCGACTGTTGGACTTTGCTCTTCCACTCGATCTCACTCACCTGTAGTTTCGATAGTTGATCGAGCGCTTCTGTCGCTCTGGACTCGGCGTCTTCAAGACTGGTCGACTCCGTATTGATCGACCCGATCAAACTGTTTTTCTGCTCGGCCAGTTGGGTGGCGTCGAGTTCAAGCGAGTATTGGCGGCTCTTGATCTTTTCGATTTTTAGGTTGGTCGCCTGTTGCTCGCGTTGAATCCGTTCGAATTCGGTGCTCAGGGAGCGAAGCGCAAAATCGGTCTCGGCGTGTTCTTTTTGGGCGGACTCTATTTCATCGGCCAGTGACTCAAGCGCCGACGCCGCCTGGCTTGATTCGGCCCGTGCCGCGCCAAGTTCGGCGGTAACGTGATTTTTCGACTCGCGGAAGGCGTCCAGTCGCGCGCTCAACTGAGCGATCTGACTCTCCTGCTCCAAAATCTTTTCTTTTCGACGGAAGAGTGGGAAGGAGTCATCGGAGCCGCCGGTCATCACGTTCTTGCTATACAATATCCCGTCGGTCGAGACCGCTCTGAAACCGTAGGGGAGATGTTCCAGAATGGCGTCCGGCGACGTTCCCGCCGGAAAGACTACTGTGCGCGCCAACACCGCTTCCATCAGCGGGCGAAGCGCATCGTCGGTCGACACAAAGGTGTCGAGCCAGCCGACCACATTGAATTGACTCAGATCAGGACGCTTAACCGCCGGTGTAAACGAGCCGGAGTCCGGCACTACTATGCCGATTCGGCCCTTTTTGTTTTCGCGCAGATATGAAATGATTGCCTCGGCTGAGCGGCGGTCACGGCAGATGACATACTTGGAAACATCGCCAAGCGAGGCCTCCAGCGCCGCTTCCATGCCCTCGACCGGCACAAACCGTTCGGCTACCGTGCCGTCGAATCCCGGCCACTGTTCTTTCTTCTCAAGTACCGCCACCGTGCCGGATTCATACCCTTCGTAGTGCATCATCATCTCTTCGAGAAGATGACGGCGGGCCTGACAGGCCTCGACTGCGGCGCTGACATTGGCGATCTCAAGAGAAATCTCTTCACCTTTATCGACCAGCGTTTCGATGCGCTCTGCGGTCGTTGCAATCGTCTGTTCGAGTTCTTCACGGCGGTGCAGCAGCGCCTGCAGAGCATCGTGCCGGGCATTTAACTCGGCGGTCAGTGTCGACTGCTTTTGGCGCGAGGCCTCTATCGACGTCGCACACCCCTGCAACTGAGCCAGCAGTTCAGTTTCCTGTTCTTTGAGCGACTGTTCTTCGTTCTTGCCCGAGAAGAGGCGGCTTTCCAATTCGATCAATTTGACATTTCGCTCTTCGCGCGAAGTGCGGGCCTGATGCAGCCGACGGTCGGCCTCGGCCTGCACGCTTTCGGCCTGACGTAGTGCGCTGGTCACTCTTTCGAGTTTGGCGCGAAGCGAGGCAAGCTCGGTCTCGGCCGTGGCTATCTGCTCGGCGATGCCTACCGCGCGCTGATCGGCAGAGACAATTTCTTGCTGGTTCTTTTCGATCAAAAGCTTGGCAGCGGCTCGCTTTTCGGTAAGTACAGAGATTTCTTTTTCGAGCGCATGTGCCTGTTCGGACAACCGATAGACTTCCGACGCTGAAGCACTCAACTGCTGTTCGTTTTCAAGCTGACGCAACCGGGCTGCTTCCAGCTGCGACGCCAGCGCATTGAGTGAGGCCTCACGGGCAAGTTTCTGATCAGCCAGACCATCCCGTTGCCCCTGCAACTGCCGCCGTTCGTCCTCGCTCGTGCGCACCCGCGTGGCGGCGAGGAAAATTTCCCAGGCCTTCATTTCGTCGGCCAGAAGCTGATACCGCTCGGCCTTCTTGTGCTGGCGATAGAGCGAGGTAGAGCGGGTTTTTACTTCGGCGTAGATGTCTTTGAGGCGGAGCAAATCCTGATCGGTCGATTCGAGTTTGCGCAGCGCGGCATTCTTGCGCTGTTTGTACTTGGTGATCCCGGCGGCTTCTTCGAACAGGAAGCGACGCTCTTCGGCCTTGTCGGAGATGACAGAATCGACCATATCCTGCTGGATAACCGAATACGAGTGCGCGCCCATCCCCGTATCGACAAACAAATCAGTGATGTCCTTCAGGCGGCAGGGAACCCGGTTCAGCAGATATTCGGATTCGCCGGAACGGAACAAGCGGCGCGTGATCTGGACTTCGTTGTACTCGGTCGGCAGCACGCCCCGGTCGTTGATGACCGTCAGCGATACTTCCGACATCCCCAGCGGCTTAAGGTCGCGCGTGCCGTTGAAGATGACTTCTTCCATGCGTCCGCCGCGCAGACGGGTCGGGCGTTGTTCACCCAGCACCCAGCGTAGTGAATCGAGAATGTTGGTCTTGCCGCATCCGTTCGGTCCGACAACGGCAGTAACGCCGGTGGCGAACTTCACCACCGTCTTATTGGCAAAGGATTTGAATCCGACTATTTCCAGTTGCTTTAGATACACGTCCCCTCCGCTATTGCGCCGATCCCTCGGCGGTCATGGCGTTGTCGATGTTGCGATTGATCATCTGACCGATAGTGGCCAGCATCGAACGATAGATATTGCGCTCGTCGCGCAGATACTTGGTCTTTATTTCAAGATTGTAATACGGATTGCCCAGATGATTGCCGCGGCCGATCCGAATCGCCTGCGGAAAACTGAGCAGAATTGCCGACATGAACTCCGACTGCTCAATACTCATATCGAGAATTGTATCGTATTTCTGCCCCTGAAGCGTCCTGACATAACTCTTTTTCGGCAAACCGCTCCAGTTGAGCTGGTCAACTGTCGGTGTCAAAAGCTGTACACCTTTGCGGGGATAAATATCAGTCACTTTGATACCCGGCATCGCCAAGAGAGTGATGTCTCCCGGTTTGAACAAATACGTGATTGTTGGCAGAAAGCTCTTCACCAGAGTTAACTCGCGAAGCCCGGCGGGCAGACAGATCAGAATCTTGCGCGGCTTCATAAGATCGCTGGGGAAGCTCAACGCCGATGGTTCCATCTGGGCGCGATATCGCCGCAGCTGAAATCCGGCTATGAAATTCTTAAGCCACATCATTACCTCCCCGCACCGCCTGTCGCCCGCTGAATCGAATCGGCGACATTGCCGGACGTCATCGCGCCTCCGACCGAATCGGAGTTCATCTGAGGTATGGAATCAATCACGCCCGTAAAGGCGCGCACATTGTTCGGCGTAATCACAACATTGGCAATACGTCCCGAGCGGTCGGCCATCTTCACTGGGTGCCCGTTCAAGCGTAAATCGACCTGCGACGGTGTCCCTACCGTCAGAATCATCTGGCGCACCGCCGAAACTTCAAGCGTCTCGCCGGCCGAAAATGTTCGGTAGAGAGCGGTGTCGCCGTCGGTCATCAAGGCCACCCAGCTTGAACCACGCGCCTCAAGCGAAAGCGTAAAGACCGATGTGTCCGGTTGCATGCCGCTCAATGGGTCCGGCATCTGTTGCGAACTAACAGCCGGCGTTTGCGCCGGAGTATTTTGGACGGAGGGTTTGTCTTTGCTTAACAGAATCCACGCAGCGATGCCGCCAAGAATTATCAGCGGGAGCACGATATACAGCCACAGGTGTTTGCGTCGGCCCGGAATATCGATGTTTTCTTTTACGATCGTCGCAGCCCCCGGGCGGCTCACCGTTCCGTTGGCCACCGGCTCCGGAGCCGCCTCACCGAGGTCGTCGCGAATGGCCTCAAGTGTGCGGACATAATCGATCCCCAGCGCCTCGGCATACGATTTCGCGTGCAGATTGAAATAGACCGGCGATGAAAACGAAGAAAAATCACCTTCTTCAACCCGCTCCAGAGTCGATTCCGAAGACTTCAGCTGATCGGCAACTTGTGCGAGGGAGAGGCCTTTGTTTTGACGTTCCAGTTTAAGTGCTTTGCCTAACCGTATGTATAGCTCAGACATGCGAAAAGTACTACCTTTGGGCTTCGAGTAGAGCCGCGCAGAATTGATCTAACAGATTGCGCGGCAATCCGATGACAGTATCTAAATTCCCCTCAATACTGTCAACCAAAAACGCCCCCATTCCCTGAATTCCATAGGCGCCCGCCTTGTCCATCGGCTCGCCATTTTGGACATATTCGGCGATCTGATCAGCCGTCACTTTCTTGAACTTGACCGTCGTCAGATCGTGACCACTGACGCTGATTTTGTTCTGCTGCGCCAACGCCACCGCTGTGCAGACGACATGTTTATTCCCCGACAACCGACTGAGCATTCCGCGGGCCTCAGCTTCCGAACTCGGCTTACCGAGAACCTGACCATTGATGACAACGATGGTGTCAAAGCCGAAGACTACTTGGTCGCCCGAGGTGACTACCGCCAGCGCTTTTTCTTTGGCGAGTCGCACGGCATACGTGTAGGGAAGCTCGCCCATCCGTATCGCTTCGTCGACTTCGTGATTTTCGATTCGGAAATCGCACCCGATCTCGGACAGAAGCGTGCGGCGGCGCGGCGAGCCCGAGGCCAAAATGAGAGGGAAACGCCTTGAGAGTGCAACGATGTTACTGTACATCGTGCTCCAGCAGAATCGTGACCGGCCCCATATTGTTAAAGCGCAGATCCATCTCGGCGCCGAAAACTCCGGTGCGCGTCACGAGTTCGCTCGCGCCGACGTGCTTGACAAACAGACCGTACAGCCGCTCGGCTTCGACCGGTTCCATCGCCTCGGCAAAAGCCGGGCGACGTCCTTTGCGTGTGTCGGCGTAGAGCGTGAACTGCGAGACCACCATGATCTCAGCGTGTGTATCCAGCGCCGACAAATTCATCTTACCGTCTGCATCCTGAAATATCCGGAGATTGACCAGTTTGTCGGCCAATGCGGCGCACGAGTCTTCGCGATCGCCGGTGCGGGTTCCGAATAGCGCTAACAGTCCGGCTGCTGTCTTGGCGTGAAGTTTGCCTTCGATCCAGACTTCGCATCCGCCGATTCTTTGGACGAGCACTCTCATACGAATTTCTCGCGCCGAATATATCGCATACGGCAACTCAGACAAGCGCTTCTGCGAAAACATTCTTTTGCCCCTTGCCCAATCGCCCCCGTCGGATTAGCTTACTGAACGGGATATCCCCAGCGAAATGTGGGCCGACGGTCGAAACGGTCGCGCCCCACGTTCGTACAAGAGGTTACCAACGACGGGAACCGCCGGGGGAGAGACCGGGTTTTGATGAAGACAAATACGACGCTTTACGGAGGTTACGCAATGAGCAACGCAATGGAAATTACCGACGCCACCTTTGAAAAAGAAGTCCTTCAATCGGACAAGCCGGTGGTTGTCGATTTTTGGGCGACCTGGTGTGGCCCGTGCAAAATGATTGCCCCGGTGCTGGACGAAATCGCCCGCGATATGGGGGATAAGATCAAGATTGCCAAAATCGACGTTGACTCGAACAGCCGGACTGCCGGCAAGTACAACATCATGTCGATTCCGGCCCTGTACTTCTTCAAAAACGGGCAGGTGGTCGACTCCGTCATCGGAGCGGTCCCGAAATCGCAGATCGTCGCCCGGTTGGAAAAAGTACTGGCATAAGAGTGTCCGTAGATTGAACGAGCGGGCCGATGGTATGAGACTATCGGCCCGTTCTTGCTTGCGAAGGGTCCTGGGGTCTGATAAACGACCTGACCAGTTCTGCCGATAATAAAGAACCAGATGAATACGTCGCGCTACGACTCATATTCCCCGCCCGGCACGCCGACTTTTGGCCCCCGCTTGTTGACACCGTGCATCAAGTGGCTCCTTGTCGCCAACCTGGCGATGTTCCTGTTTCAGAACTTGCCGAGATTTGTGGCTGGTTTTCCCGATCTTTCGCCCATTCTCGGGATCACGCCCCACTACTTTATCAGCGAGTTCCCCAAGTACATCTATCAGCCGTTTACCTACATGTTCCTGCATGCGGGTTTTTGGCACATCGCGTTCAATATGCTCGCACTGTGGATGTTCGGCACCGAAATAGAGCAGACCTGGGGTACAAGATCGTTCATTCGTTTCTATGTTGTTTGCGGTGTTGTGGGTGGACTGGCGACGCTTATCTGGTCATCGAATCCATATATCCCGACTATCGGCGCCTCGGGCGCTATTTGGGGACTCTTGACCGCTTACTGGTTGATGTTCCCCGACCGCTTCATTTACATCTACTTTGTCCTTCCGGTCAAAGTCCGCTGGGCGATTCCCGGACTATTGATCCTGAGCATTTTCACCTCCGGGGACAATGTCGCACACATGGCGCATATCGGCGGCGCGGTCGCAGGATTTCTGTATATGAAAGTCGACTGGCGCTGGAATTACCTGTCGCGCAAAGTTAAAGACTTGCGGTATCGACGTACAGAGGCTAAGCTTGAAAAACGCCGCGAGGAAGCCGCCGAGATCATGAAGAAAGTCGATGCCATCCTCGACAAGATAAACGCCGTAGGCATCGACAATCTGACTAAGGCAGAGCGGAAATTTCTCGATGAAGCATCGAGCCACCTAAAGCAGCGATCGCAACGCACCGACACGTAGAGCATACCGATGGCCAAGAAAGTTCTGGTAGCCGAAGCCTCCGATGCCGTTCGGGCAGTCCTCGAGGGATTGCTCCGTCAGAACGGCTTCGACGTCATTGGCGTCGGCGCGGCCGATCGCGCCGGCGAAGTGCTCCAGTTCGGGCGTCCCGACCTGATCGTTACCGGCGCTGATCTCGTCGACGCCGGTCACCGTGCCTTTTTCGACCGGCTCCAAAGCGATCCAAAGACTTCATCTATTCCGATGTTGGTAGTCGAGCCGGCGGACAAGTCGATGGTTCCCCTTCCCCCGGAAATTGTGATAAGCCGTCCGGTCGATCCCGGTGAATTCATGCAGCGGGTGCAAATCTTCATGGGTCAAGTAGCCAACGCGCCCAAGAAACAAGCCACCCCGGCTCCGTCGCCAATTCCGGCAGTCGACGATTCTTTTCTCGACGCTGCTTTGGGTCTTGACCGCATTCATGTCACT
>CAYVWS010000134.1:0-7080 GCA_964455535.1 uncultured Ignavibacteriales bacterium
ATGGTGGAGATTCGAAAGGCGCTGGATACGCTTCCCCCCCGCCAAAAGCTGACGGCGATCCTTCACGATGTTGAAGGGTACTCGAAAACAGAAATCGCCGAAATGCTTGACTGCCCCGAAGCGACAGTGCGATCAAATCTGCACATTGCCCGTACCAAGCTAAAAAAGATTCTGGTCAGGCGGCTGGCCGGAAAGGAGAAACAATGACGTGCCTTGAATTTCGGACGGTGCTCGACGCCTACCTTGACGGCGAGTTATCGGCCGAGCAGACGGCGCAAGCCCAAGAGCACATTCAGCGCTGTACCATTTGCCGCGATGAAATCGCCTCACTACAGTCGCTGAAAGAGTCGCTCAGACAATCCCGCGGAATTCCCGAGCCCCAAGTCGGCTATTGGGAAGAATCTCGCATGCAAATCCACGCCAAGACTGTGCTGTCGGACAGTTCACCAGAAGAAGAACCAGCGCGTCCCGAACGAGAGTCGTATTATCCGCTTCTGCGGTCAATCGTATCGGTGGCGGCTTCGATCGCACTTCTGGTGACAGTGCTGGTTATCGGTTCGAAGCACGACCAACCGGCGGTCGTGATCAAGGGTCCGGCCGGACAGGTGATAGTCGCGCAGACACTCGCCGATGAACTGCTGATTCCCGATGGCGGCGAGTTGACACTGGGTGATCAGCGACGCCTTGGCACCGCCTGCATATTGGTCGGCGGGCCGGGATTGCTCGGTCGTTTTAATAACCTTCCCGGCTTGTTGCGCGTATATTGAGCCAGGCAAGGAGAATGACCGCTATGAAGACCCTCACCCTGGCAGGGCTCGCCTGCCTTGTACTCAGTTGTGTGCTCGGCTGTGGAACCTCCACCCCGACCTACAAGCTCCAATTCAAATACACCCCCGGCTCAGTCTATAGCTACCAACAGGTGTCCAAAGGCACGGTTGTGGCTCGGGAACGAGATTCCGTTACCACGGACAGAGAAACGGCGGTGACATCGAATATCAACTTCACCGTACGCCGGGTGGTCGACGATACAACATGGGAAATTCAGCAGAAGACCGAATCGGTGTATCACACGAAAAATCGCATCGACTCGACTGAAAGCGACACGACAACTTCATCGCCAGATTTGATGATCTACATCGCGCCCAGCGGCCGAATCGTCGACTGCGAATATGCCGAAAAAGAGAGCGGCGACAACGCGGCCTACATGAGAGAGTATTTCCGTCAGGGCACGCCGGTCTTTCCCGATCAACCGGTGCCGATCGGGTATAGCTGGACTCAATCGTATGACGTGACAGTGAATGGATCCCCGATGCAGGTTGCGACGACGTATACCATCGGGCCATGCGAGACGAAACAAGGCAAAGACTGCGTGGCGCTGGCCTACTCGGGCAAGATGGTGATTCCGTTTGAGGCCTCGCCGAGCGATTCGCTCAAGCGCCATGGAGTCGACCGCCTCTCTAACGATGGTGTCATGTATCACTCGGTGAAAGAAGGAATGACCGTGGCGCAGACCGAACGCTGGGTGCTCGAAGGCGAACGATTCAAACAAAAAGGCGACACTGAAATACCGTATACGGTTCATGCTGACTACCAGGTCACGTATGACCTGAAGGCGGTCAGCAAGCAGTAGGGTATTTCATAAAAGGGGAAGGCAGGATGCCTGCCGCCCACGAATAGAGTGGTGTCAGGTGTTCTCACCTGACACCTTTTTTGATTCCTAAAAATCTCGTACATTGTCGCGATGACTACAAAACGTGCCATCATCGTTATTCTTGACGCCTGCGGAGTAGGCGAACTTCCCGATGCGACCGCGTACGGCGATAGCGGGTCGTCGACTATTCCGCATGTGGCCGACGCTGTCGGAGGGCTTAAGATGCCTAACTGCCAACGGCTGGGGCTTGGAAATATCGTTCAGATCAAAGGCGTCGCGTCAAACCCGAACGCAATGGCGGCGTTTGGTAAGATGGCCGAGAAATCGCCGGGGAAAGACTCCACCACCGGCCATTGGGAGATTGCCGGCGTCACGCTTGATGCCCCCTTCCCTGTTTTTCCGCAGGGCTTCCCGCGTGATCTCGTTTTAGAACTCGAACGCAGGGCAGGAGTGAAAACGATAGGAAATGTGGCCGCGAGCGGGACCGAGATAATTGAACGGTTAGGCGAAGAACATCTCAAGACAAGCGCGATAATTCTGTACACATCGGCTGATTCTGTTTTGCAATTGGCGGCGCATGAGGAATTGTACCCAATCGAGCGGCAGTACGAGATTTGCAGGATTGCGCGTGAATTGTGTACCGGGCCCTATGATGTCGGCAGGGTGATCGCACGACCGTTTGTCGGCAAGCCGGGGGCGTTTACGCGCACACCGCGACGAAAGGACTTTAGTCGCCTTCCTCCGCGTCCGACGCTTTTGGACAAGCTGGCAGAGCGCGGCGACAAGGTGATGTCTATCGGAAAAATCTATGACCTGTTTGCCGGTCAGGGAATCAGCAAATCAATCAAGACGGCGAACAATGCCGAAGTGATGGAGCAGTTGATCGCGACGGTACAAGCTGACCGTGAGCATGCGCTAATATTTGCCAACCTCGTCGACTTCGATCAGTTGTGGGGACATAGAAACGACGAAGTACAGTTTGCACGGGCGCTTGAAGAATTCGACTTGGAATTACCCAGTCTGGTTGAGTCGCTGCGTGACGAAGATCTGCTTGTCATTACGGCCGATCATGGGTGTGATCCGACGATCAAGACATCGACCGATCACTCGCGGGAGTATGTGCCGCTGTTGGTGTACGGTCGACGATTCAAAGGCAAAGTCGATCTTGGGACGCGAGAGACGTTTGCAGATGTTGCCGCGACGCTGGCGGAGTACTTTGGTATCGAGCCATATTTTCCGGGGAGATCGTTTTGGCGGGAGTTGCGTTGAGAACGAAGAGCCCAACCTAAAGGTTGGGTTACCAAGGCGAGGATAATTCGAACACCAAATCATGTCTACCGATTTAATGACGATCCTGCCGCAACTCATCGACCATACCCTACTCAAACCCGAAGCAACGGAGCGCGAGATCATCGCCTTGTGCCGCGAGGCAATTGAATTTCGATTCGGCGCGGTTTGTGTCAATCCATGCGATGTCGAGCTGGCGTCGAAGACGCTCGCCGGAACAAATATCGGAGTTATCTCAGTTGTTTCGTTTCCACTGGGGAAGTGTCGGACCGAAACGAAAGTTATCGAGGCGCTTTCGGCTGTCGATGACGGCGCGACTGAAATCGATATGGTTGCCAATCGCGGCTTGTTGATAGACGGCAAACTATCGGAGTACGAAGCGGACATCAGAAAAGTCAAACGGAATTTGCCGCCGGAAGTTGTTCTGAAAGCAATTCTCGAAGTTGGCGTGCTCTCCCATGACCAAATAGAATCAGCGGTCGGGGCCTCGATAAATGCCGGAGCCGAATTTGTGAAGACGGGAAGTGGGTTCTTTGGTGCATGCACGCGGGAACAAGTCGACACTTTGGTACGATTATCGGGCGGGAGGATCAAGGTGAAGGCCTCGGGGGGAATCAAGACGCTGACCGATTGCGAAAATGTGCTGAACGCCGGCGCGGCGCGGATTGGGACCTCGGCGGGAGTGAGTGTCATGCACCAATTGCAGGCGGCGAAATAGCTGTTATATTGTCCGTCGATGGATAAGCAAACTGAGCCAACCGGGCGCCCGTTTATCGGTATGCACTTCAAGTGCTGCAATGTGTATGCCCGCATCTATCTGAATGCAGGCGGGACTGCTTTTGTCGGCTGGTGTCCAAGATGCGCTACTAAATCAGAAGTCCGGGTCTCCCCTACCGGGGCCAAAACCAAATTCTTTACTGCGGAATAAGATCGCCCGATGTCGTTGTTGAAATCAAAAGTAGTAGTCGTTCCGATGGGGGAAGTTGATTTCATGCTGGTCAATAAGCTGGCCGGCAATATCGGGCCGGTATTCAATCGCTCGGTAGATATACTCAAGGGGATGAAATTGCCGTCGGAGGCGTACAATGTGGTGCGCAATCAATACTACGCTCAGGTGGTGCTATCCAAGATCGAGCGAACCAAGGCCAACTCCCGTGAGAAAGTGATTGCCATTTGCGAAGAAGACCTGTATCTCCCGGACGAGCCATATGTGATGGGTTGCTGCGATGTTCTTTCGGGAACGGCGATTGTCTCGCTGTATCATATCCGGCAGGAGTTTTATGGTCTGCCGGAGGACGAGAGCAAGATCTACCCGCGCATGTATAAAGAAGTGCTGCACCAGCTGGCGCATCTGTTCGAGCTGGGTGAGTGCCGGAATCCGAAATGTGTGAATTATTTCAGTCAGATGATGCTCGACATAGACGGCAAATCCGACAAGTTCTGCGATATCTGCCGTCGCCAGCTCACCACTTCAAACTGATCCACGGGCACCATGACGCTTGAGCAGATTCTCGATTTTCTCAAGTCCGACCCACAGGTGGCGCCGTGCATCGCTCATTGGCGGACGATTCCGGAACGCGCCGCCCGCTTCGCCGAATTCCCGCTCAACCTCGACAAGCGCCTAACGAACACACTGGCCGCGCGCGGCATAACCAAGCTCTACACTCATCAGGCGGAAGCGATCACCAAGATCATGGCGGGCGAGGATGTGGTGGTGGTCACGCCGACCGCTTCAGGCAAGACGCTCTGTTACAATATTCCGGTTATCAATGCGATTCTGAAGGACCCCAACGCACGGGCGCTCTACCTCTTCCCTACCAAAGCGCTCTCGCAGGATCAACTTGCAGAGTTGTACGATCTGATCCAAAAGCTTGATGTCGATATCAAGACCTACACATTCGATGGTGACACGCCGCAGACCGCGCGTCGGGCGATTCGTTCAGCCGGACATATTGTCGTGACTAACCCCGATATGCTCCATGCCGGCATTCTCCCCCACCACACCAAGTGGATCAAGCTGTTTGAGAATCTAAAATTCGTGGTGATCGACGAAACGCACACCTATCGCGGAGTGTTCGGATCGCACTTAGCTAATGTCATTAGGCGACTCAAACGGATCTGTGCATTCTACGGTTCCAATCCACAGTTCATTTGCTGTTCAGCGACAATTGCCAATCCCGGAGAACTCGCAGGACGAATCATAGGCAGGAAGGTCACGACGATCGACAACAACGGCGCGCCGTCGGGTGAGCGGCACTTCGTTCTATACAATCCGCCGGTGGTCAACAAGCAGCTCGGAATCAGACGATCATCATTGAACGAAGCGGCACACTTGGCGGCCCTGTTCTTGCGCGAGAAAGTTCAGACGATTGTCTTCGCGCACTATCGGCTTTATGTAGAAGTTTTGCTCACCTATCTCCAGCGCGAACTGAAGGGTGATTTCGGGCAAGGAATCAATATCGCCGGGTATCGCGGCGGATACTTGCCCAACGAACGCCGACGGATCGAGCAGGGGCTGCGCAACGGCTCGGTGACCGGGGTTGTCTCTACAAATGCGCTGGAATTGGGAATCGATGTCGGCTCGCTTGATGTCTCGATCATCGTTGGATATCCCGGCACGATTGCCTCCCTGTGGCAACAGGCGGGGCGGGCCGGGCGACGGTCGGGTACATCCCTGACGATTCTTGTGGCCAATTCGACGGCGATAAATCAATTTCTGTGTGCCGAGCCGAAATACATTTTCGACCGGTCGCCTGAATCCGGAGTTATCGACCCGGACAATTTGATCATCAAGTCGTCGCATCTGAAGTGTGCGGCGTTTGAATTGCCGTTTGATACGGAAGAGTATCGCGACGACCAGAGTGCCGGCAAGATTTTGGACTATCTGGCTCAGCAGAAGATCGTGCGCAAAGCCAACGACCGCTACCATTGGTCATCGGAGATCTATCCGGCACAAGAAGTCTCGCTTCGGTCGGCCTCGCCTGACAATTTTGTGATTCTCAATGAGTCGAATAACGCTGAGGTAATCGGCGAAGTTGATTGGTTTTCGGCGCCAGTCTTTTTGCATCCAGAAGCGATCTATCTGCATGGCGCGCGGCAGTTTCAGGTCACCCAGCTTGATTGGGACGGCAAGAAGGCATATGTGAAGGAAGTCGAAGTTGATTACTACACCGACGCTGAAACCAAGAGCGACCTGAAAGTTCTGGCGGTGCACGACGAAACCAACGCCATGGACGACGCCAAATTGCATGTCGGCGAAGTCTCCGTTACATCGGTAACAGTGCTATTCAAGAAGATCAAATTCCAGACGCACGAAAATATCGGCTCGGGCGAACTCAAACTGCCGGAACTGGAAATGCACACCGAGGCGTTTTGGTATTCATTCCCAGGTGATATTCCTTTCAAACTGGGCATCAGCGGCGCCGATTTCGGCGGAGCATTGCGGGCGCTGGCTAATATCATGGGGCAAATGGCGCCGCTCTGGGTGATGTGTGACTCGCGCGATCTGAGATCGATCTCGCAGGTGCGGGCGCCGTTTACTGAAAGACCTACGCTCTATATCTACGAGAATATTCCGGGCGGAGTGGGCTTGGCTCGGAAGATCTACTCTGAAGCCGACCGGCTATTTGAGACGACGATCAATCATATCCGCAAGTGCGGGTGTGCCTCGGGGTGCCCGGTTTGTGTCGGGCCTGAGTTGGAGATTGGTGAAAAGGGGAAATCGGGAGCGATCAAGTTGCTTGAGTATATGCTGGCGGTGGGGGTGGTGTAAGGGGGGCGAGTATGCGTCGCAAGAAAGGGTGGCTGTACATTCTCAAATGCGCGGATGGGTCGTATTATACTGGCTCTACGTCACACTTGGAACAGAGATTGCACTAGCATGAATTGGGGGCGGTCGAGGGGTTTACAAGTAAGCATTTGCCCTTCACAGTCGTCCTTGTTCTCGAATTTGAGATGTTCGTCGAGGCCGCGTCGGCGGAGAAGCAAGTGAAGGGGTGGACGCGCCGAAAGAAAGAGGCGTTAATAGCGGGGCGGCTTGATCTGTTACATGAATACGCTGTTTGTAAGAATGTCACACATTATCGAAACAAGAAGAGTTAAGAGACGGGCTTCGACTCCGCTCAGCCCGACGCTAGCGCGCT
>CAYVWS010000135.1:0-6989 GCA_964455535.1 uncultured Ignavibacteriales bacterium
ACCGCTACCAGCAGAATTGCCAGCCACAAGATCAGATTTCGGCCGATTCCCTTGGCCCGCGAGGGTTCGCGCGGCGGCTCGCCCTTCATTCGATTGGGGCCGGGAAAGCGGTCTTTGTTATTGTCGTAATCGCTCACATATTCTCCAAATTTGAATTGGCGTTTCCTCCCCTATTATACGAAAGGAAACCGAAACTATTCACTACCTTTATCGGCTGATTATTCTTCCAGTAGACGGCCGATAAACGGAAGATTACGGTATTTCTGGGTGTTATCCAGACCGAAGCCGATCACAAACTCGTTCCCGATGCTGAACCCTCGGTACTTGATATCGACCTTTGTCCGATGGGCGGTTGGCTTGTCCATGAGTGTAACAATCTGAATCGACGCCGGTTCCAATTTTCGCAGCTTTTCGGCGATCAGAGTCACCGTTCGTCCCGAGTCGACAATTCCTTCAACCAGCAACACATGCCGCCCCTTGATCGTGCCGTTGATCGTTCCGGAAATCTGAATATCGTCGCCGATCTTGGTCCCCTTGCGGTAACTGGCCGCTGATACGAATTCAAGCTCCACAGGAAGCTTGATCTCTCGCATCAGATCGGCCATGAAGACCGCGCATCCCTTCAGAATGCCTATCAGTACGGGAACTTCACCGGCGTAGTCGCGAGTTATTTCGCTGCCGAGTTCGGCAATGCGTCGCGCGATCTGTTTCTGATCGATCAGCAGTTCAAACGGTTTTGCTTTTGTGCGCTTGGCTGTCACGGTACTCAATTCTCATCACCTCGGTCGTGTCATCCTGTATTTTCACCCGGTCGGCAATCTCCCAGCCGACCAGCCAGACAATTCCTTTGTCGTCGCACACGACCGCAATTTCATCGCGCCGAGCAACCGGTACTTTGCGGTCGGTCAAATAGTCGCCGACTTTCTTTTGTCCCGTCATCCCGAGCGGGACAAATCGATCTCCCGTTCGTATCGGCCGTATCACCAGCGGCAGTGTCAGCTTCGTCCGATCAAGCTGAACGACTGATGCGCGTTTCTTCTTCACGACTTTCGTCGTCCGTCGCTTAGCTGCTTTTGCACGCACATCGATGCCGAGTTCTCTATACCGCACCCAGCGATTGTCCGCCGCAATTTCCAGCGATCGGACCGTGCGGGCGGGGCCGCGCAAAATCACTTGTTGTCTGGCAATCTCGACCTGCACGCCACCGCCAACCGAAAGTGACCCTTTTTTCTTTCGCGCCGACTCGTCAATGCGATCGATAACTTCTTTATCCGGCGAAAAGCGGCTTTCGGTCAGTTCGGCCAGCGCCGCACGTAAAACCCGACGTCTTAGCCACAGAGGATATTCGAGGTATATCTGCAAATCAAGCATTAACTTACCGCCCGGTGTCGGTTTGACAATTCGGCGATACACCCGCTGCGTCATCCCAGCCAAGAACGCTTCTTCCTCAGCCATCAGAAGCGCCAATTCCAGAACAGCCCGATCGACTTGCGGATTGAGCCGCTTTCGAATTTCAGGGAGGAGCTTGTGCCGTAAATAGTTGCGACGATACGCCAAATCGGCGTTCGAAGAATCGCGGCAATACGACAACTGCCGGCGGTTCAAATACGATAAGATATCCACACGCCGCACTTCCAGAAGCGGCCGAACAATCTTGCCTCGCTTTGCCCGAATACCCAACAATCCCGACCGTCCGGTGCCGCGCAGAATCCGAAATAGCACCGTTTCAACCTGATCGTTGGCGTGATGCCCCACCGCGATGCGGGTACATCCCAGCTCGGTCGCCAGCCGCTCGAATTGCTCATAGCGATAGTCACGCGCGGCTTCTTCAAATCCTACTTTGAGCTTCTTGGCAAGTGCAGGAATATCGGCCCTCACAAGGTGAAACCCGACATGCCACCGACGGCAAATCTCGGCGCAGAATTTCTCTTCTTTGAGCGCCTGCTTTGACCGGAGACCGTGATTGATGTAGACAGCATGAAGTTTGAGCGAATACGACCGCCGCAGACGAGTCAAAAGATGCAACAGCGCCACCGAATCCGGCCCGCCGGAAAGCCCAACCAGCACGGCGTCGCCGTTGGATAGCAGTTCTTTGCGGGCGACAAACTCAGCGACTTGCTTCAGAAGATCCATACAATGGCAAATAAACGACGCGCCGACTGACGTAACAAGCAACTTGTGCTCGCATAGGATGGGCTGGGCTCTCCAATTTCAAGTTGTATAATCTCGAATTTATGGCATATTTCGGCATACTCGTCTGCAGCCGTCTCAGGAATGAAAGGGAATCATCGTGCGAAAATTTCTAACGTCAGTTTGCCTCGTGGTCGTCATTGCGCAATCAGCGGTCGCGGTCGATCGCAGCAAGGGCTTCCTGCTTGACATTCCTCCGCAAATCGCCGCCCAACAAATGGGCCGTGCGATAGTTTCCACGATGACCCCGGAAGATTCGCTGGCAACAACGTCCTTCCGCTTCACCGGCGATACCCTCCGATTATTGGCAATTCTCGTGGACTGGAGCGACCGCCCCCATGTCTGGCCCGCCGCCAAATTCGATTCCATGCTCTTCTCCCAGAATGTCTGGCCCGGCGGATCGGTGCGCGACTACATTTGGGAATGCTCTTATGGCAAAGTCATCACGACGGGCGCGGTTGTCGGGTGGATCGACGGCGGCGAATACAACAATAACTATCAATTCGGCGACCTATTCGCGACACTCGATGCCTCGATTGATTTCACTCAATACGACGGCGACCACAACGGCGATGTCGATGCGGTCGTTTTCATTCGTTCTCGTACCGGCATGGAAGACTCACAAAACCCATTCGATATCTGGTCGTATGCCTGGATTTTCGAGCCCCACTCCGGCTGGGGGCCGTTCGACGGCATGTGGATTCCGCGCTGGAACACCTCCCCCGAAACGCGACCACTGCGCAATCCGCTCAACCCGACCCAGTTCACCGGACTCGATACACTCAACCGTATTCGTGTGTTCGCTCACGAACTGCACCACAATCTCGGCCTGCCTGACCTTTATGACTACGATTCGAAATTGGTTATTCCGACATACTATACTCCGGGCGACGCCAACGATCACCCCGTCTACGACTGGGATATCATGGCCTACTACGGATACGGCATCCTCTCTCTGGGGAGCGAGATTCCCTCGCATCTGACCGGCTGGTCGAAAAAAGAACTCAGCTGGATTACCCCGATCACACTCAATGAAGCGAGCTATACGGCCCTGAAAGTCTACGACATTGAGACGCACGCCGACAGTTCGCTGTACATGATTCCGATTAACAGCAACGGCACTGAATACTTCCTGCTCGAATATCGCAATCCCCGCTCTACCGGCAAATTTGACAAGATGGACTCCGACCACTCCTGCTACTTCTACCCAAAACTGAAATTCGGCTGTGATACCCTCGATCGCGGTCTGTTGATCACTCACATCGATGACCAATACGAATGGGGAAACAATGGCACTCCCGGCGCACCGCACTATCATGTTCAGGTCGAAGACGCCGGCTATAATCCGTCGTTTGACTTCACGCACAACCCCGGTGGCGATGTCTCTGATTCAGCCCAGTGGTGGTATCCCTATGAGTCCCGCAAGGGGGCCCTCTTCTCGTCGGAAACACCCGGACAAACGACTTTCAGCCCCACTACCACACCCAGCAGCGACGGCTACACCGGCCCGACAGGACTGACTGTGATTGTTGATTCAATCGTGGGCGATCATTTGTTCGTTCGTATTACTCAGAAGGATTCAGACAGTGACGGCATCATCGACCGCCTCGACCAATGCCCGAACGATCCCCTCAACGACGCCGACGGCGACGGCCTTTGTGCCACTGCTGACAACTGCCCGAATGTCTACAATCCTCTTCAGCAAGACAGCAACAACGACGGCATCGGCGACGCCTGCTGTTGTGTCGGTATCACCGGCAATGTCGACTGTGACATTAACAACGGCGTCGACATATCAGACCTGAGTGCCCTCATCGATTACTTGTACATAAGCTTCACGCCGCTCTGCTGTCCGAAAGAGGCCAACACCGACGGTGACATAAGCGGCGGACTCGACATCTCCGACTTAAGCGCGCTGATCGACTACTTGTACATCAGCTTCACACCGGTGGCAGGATGCCAGTAGCGTGTGGAAATTTTGTAGGGCAGAACCCGAGCGCAGCGACGCGGTTCTGCCATTCGGGAGACACGATAACTGCGGGTTCAAAGACGAACCCGCCCTACGAATTCTCTCTAAGCAAACGAACAACGACGCCCTGAGCGGGGCCTGCCCCGTGCCACGACACGGGGTCGAAGGGCCTTCCGCTAACTCTCGTCGTCGCGCCGCGCTTCACGACGCGTTACCGCATCTTGACGAGTGACTCAGTAACAGTAGGTCGGGTTGGCGTCCGCCGCAGGCGGATGACTACCCGACATCTTCATAGACCCAATAAAGAGTTGTCGGGTAGCCTAAGTCACGCGAGCGTGACTTGTCAACCCGACCTACTTTTCCTTTGGGAATGACGCCGACGGTTTATTCGCCCAGCTTCACACGATTCAATCTCAGCGCATTGGTCACAACGAAGACCGAACTCATACTCATCGCCAGCGCGGCGATCATCGGTGAGAGTGTCAGGCCGAATGCCGGATACAAAACACCCGCCGCAATTGGAATGGCCACTACGTTGTACGCGAACGCCCAAAAGAGATTCTGCTTGATGATGCGCATGGTGTAGCTCGAAAGCGCAAACAGCGTCGTCAACCGTCCAAGATGCGGCCTGATCAAGACTGCATCAGCAGATTCTATGGCCACATCGGTCCCCGATCCCATCGCAATGCCGACATCGGCCGCCGCCAGCGCGGGAGCGTCGTTGATTCCGTCGCCGACCATCGCCACACTGTAGCCGGCCTCACGATACTTCACAACAATTTCTTGTTTCTGCGCCGGTTTGATTTCGGACTCGACCACTTCAATTCCGGCTTCTCTTGCTACTTCCTGTGCCGTTACCGCGTTGTCGCCTGTTACCATTACGACCTTGGCAAACTTCTGCCGCAGTCGATGCACAACGCTTGTCGTTTCGGTCCTGACCGCATCGGCTACTGCGATTACTCCCAAGATATCTGCATTCACCGCCACACCGACAACCGTCTTCCCGGCCCTGGTCTCGCGCTCAATTGTCCCGAGTGCCTCAGTGATCGAGATCCCCTTGCTCGCCAAAAACGCCGTCGAGCCAATTCTGATCTGGCCGCCTTCGTATTGCGCCGTTAGGCCAAGTCCCGGTCGGGCGATGACACTTTGTACCGGCACAGGCGCAATTGCGCGACGTTTCATTTCTGCGACTATTGCTTTGGCAATCGGATGCTCCGATTGACTCTCCGCCGAACCTGCTATTTGCAGAATCTCCAGGTCGTTCTTAGTAGAAGTCGAGAAGATCGCAACGACTTCAGGTTTGCCGGTAGTAAGCGTTCCGGTTTTATCGAAAAGGATCGCCGTAACTCCGGCGAGTTTTTCGAGCACATCACCGCCGCGGACGATAATCCCTTCTCTTGCCGCGCGGCCGGTGCCGGCGAGCACTGCTGTAGGTGTGGCCAAGCCCAGCGCACACGGGCACGCAATGATCAGAACCGCAACGACTGATTTGATGACAAGCGGATTGCCCGGCGCCAGCCAGAGCCACCCGACTAGTGTGAGCAGTGCGATCACAAGAACACTCGGGACAAAGACCGAGGCAACTTTGTCCGCGATATCTTGCACCGGTGCTTTTCTCGCCTGAGCGTCGGCCACTAATCGAATCACGTTAGCAAGAAAGCTGTGCTCTCCTGCTGCGGTCACGCGCGCCTTTAAGGCGACATTGCCATTTACTGACCCGCCGAAGATTGAGTCGCCCGGCTTTTTGTCCACCGGCATCGACTCACCGGTCAGCATTGATTCATCCACCGATGGCGTGCCTTCGAAAATTTCTCCATCAGCGGCAATCTTCTCTCCTGGTCTGATCAGAAACTCCATTCCCGGTTGCAGCGCCGCCGCATCAATTTCGATCTCGACGCCGTTGATGATCGCGGTCGCTTTGGCAGGTCGAAGCTGCAGCAGCGCCTTGATCGCTTCACCCGCTCGCGATTTGGAACAAGCTTCGAGATACCGACCGACCAGAATAAGCGCGACGATCATCCCTGCAGAATCAAAGTACAAATCTTCCATGCCGCTGCGCATGATCACAACTGTCGCGTAGATACTCCACCCGAAGGCCGCCAGTGTCCCCATCGCGATCAGCGAATTCATATTGGCGCGAAGGTGGCGAGTCTGATTGAAGGCATCTCTGAATATCTCCGCCCCGCAGAATACCAAGAGACCCATTGCAAGAGCCGCCTGAACGAGAGCATCAGCTACGGGGGCAAGCAAGTGGTGTCGCCCCGCGACCATCGGGGCCATCGCGACGATGAAAAGTGGAATGGCGAGCGCCACGGCCAGCCACATCCGCTTTGAGGCCTGCTTGATTTCTTGGGCCGATGCCGTCAGAATATCCGGCTGTCCCGGCCGCGCGCCGTAGCCGATCTCGCGAATCTTCTCCATGATGCGTTCGTCGGATACTACCGACGGATCGAATGTCACCGCGGCCGTTCCGGTAGCCAGGTTGACCGAAGCGCCTGTTACCCCCTCCAGTTGGCTTACACCCTTTTCCACCGAGCCGACACACGACGCGCAGTGCATCCCATCGACTTTGATCGTAGCGGTTGTTTCTTTACTCATGGCAAAAACTCATAACGCCCCCGAGTCCGTTTCGGTTCTCTTAGGCGTAGTGCCCCGAATATTCACTCTGGTCGATTGAACTGACAGCGAAAAAAAAGCCCCGCCGAAGCGGGGCTCGAATCTTACATCTTGTTCAAGATGTACTGTTTCGGATCGACCGCGCGGCCGTCCTTAAAGACTTCGTAGTGCAGATGCGGTCCAGTTGAATGTCCGGTCGAGCCCATTAAACCGA
>CAYVWS010000136.1:0-6809 GCA_964455535.1 uncultured Ignavibacteriales bacterium
TGGACCGACTCCCGGATGGGGGACTTACTGGGTTCTCCTGCTTGCAATCGTCCCCCTTGTCGGTGGGGTCACTGCAAGTGTGCTCGTGAAGCGCGGACTCAAGAAGCGCAGCTGAATCGTCTCAAGATGCCCCGAGATCAGGAAGGCAGAACCCCGTCGCGACACTGGGTGTAGTTCGGGTTCTGCCCTACATCATTTGCGGATACTGCCTACAAATACTTCTTAAACCACTTCAAAATCCAATTCAACCGCGCCAAACGGCGGTCGGGGCGGCCGTGGCGCGAGAGGCCGTGTGGTTCCTCCGGAAAGCGCACAAACTCGACTTTCTTGCGCAGGAATTTGAGCGTGGTGTAAAGCTGTTCGCCCTGTTCGATATTGCAGCGCAAATCGCGCTCGTTGTGCAGAATCAGAAGCGGTGTGCGGACATTCTTGGCGTAGGTCAGCGGTGAACACTTCAGATAATTCTCGCGATTGCTCCAGGGTGTGCCGTTAAATTCGCGCTCTAAATCCCAGCCGATATCGGAATTGCCGAACATCGATGACAGCTCGACCACCGAGCGTTGCGTCACCGCCGCCGCAAAGCGGTGCGTGTGGCCGACAATCCAATTGGTCATGTAGCCGCCGTACGATCCGCCGGTGACACCCATGCGCTTTTTGTCGATGAATTTCTGCTTCTCCAACCAGTCGGCGGCGGCCATGCAGTCTTTGTAATCGAGATCTCCCCAGCCGCCGGCAATGGCCTCGGCCCAGGTTTCGCCGCGACCCGATCCGCCGCGCGGGTTGGTGTAGAAGACGACAAATCCATTCGAGGCGAGGAACTGCATTTCATGAAAGAAAGTGCTGCCGTACTGGACACGCGGGCCGCCGTGGATTTCGAGAATCGACGGATACTTCTTGTTCGGGTTGAAATTCGGCGGGGTTAACAGCCAGCCGGTGACATCGGTACCGTCGAATGATTTGAATTTGAGTTTGCGTGTGTGACCAAGTTTGATTTCAGTCCGCAAAATCGGATTGAGATCGGTGTGCTTGGTGTATTTCTTCTCGCCGCCGTAGTCAGCCGGGCAGGTGATAATTTCGCCCGGGTTGTTCAGATCAGCCAGTACCATTGCCGCGATCTTTCCCTTGCCGTTCATCGAAAGCCCTTTGAGATGGCATTCGCCTTTGAAGAAGCGGGTCGGCGTGCCGCCGGAGCGGGGGACATACCAAGCGTTGGTGTTGCCGTCATCTGAAGACAAGAAGTAGATACGTTTCCCGTCGCCGGACCAGAAGTGCGCGACGGTCTCGTGGACATCGGACAAATCGGCGATCGTCTGATCCATCACAAACCGATCAAACTTCGGCAGCAAGTCTTTCGCTTTCGGGTTCCCGTTCACGCCTACAATCCACAGGTGACGATTGGTCACACCCCAGCAGTCGTTCGGGTTGGCGTGGCCGGCGTAGAGAATCATTTTGCCGTCGGGTGAGAATTTCGGCAGTTCTTTCGGTCCGGCCGGAGTGGGGATACGCTTCTCGCGTCCACCGCCGAACGGAATGAGGAAGAGGTCGTCGTACAAAAGATCGATATCGGGATCGGGACGACGGTTCGACAAAAAGACAAGCGTCTTGCCATCGGGCGAAATATTGGGCGAATGATTGTCGAACTTCGCCGACGAAGTCAGTTTGCGCAGTTTGGCGTCAGTCAGATTGAGCGTGTAGATCTGTGCGCGGTCTTTGGGCAGGAAACCGTACCCGTCAAGGCGATAAAACATGCGCGTGATGTGGCGATAGACGGGGGCTTCGTTCTTTTTCTTTTCGTCTTCAATAAAGTGCGAGTCGCGATAGCGCATCGCAAAGAAGAGTTGCTTGGCATCGGGAGTCCAGTTGAGTTCCATGATGTCGGCATCGAGTTCGATGACTTTCCGCTCCGCGCCGCCGAACACGGGCATAAGGTAGATGCCGGTCTTTTTGTTGCGGGTCGAGACAAACGCGAATTGTTTGCCGTCGGGTGACCAGATCGGCTTGCCGTCGGACCAATCTCCCTGCGTGAACTGGCGCACGTCGCCGGTCTTGAGATTCTTTACCCAGATATTGGTGTAATACTTGTTTTCTTTGGCATCGATGCGCTCGGCTGTCCAGGCCAGATGCGATTCATCGGGTGATAGCGATATCGATGTCAGCGCGTTTAAGCGAAGTAAATCAGTGTCCTTGATCGGGCGACGGGCGGCTTTGGCAGCCATGTACGCACACTCCTTGCGTTAGGGTCTTGTTTGTCGTTGCGCCAAGATACCCCCTATACCCATAGACCACAAGCGGTTTCGGGAATCCGATTGGATTGACCCATTTTACCGATTTTGTCGTATACAGGGGTAAATATTTTTTGCCTTTTGGCTGAAAACGTCTATTTTAGCGGGAGCATTTTGGTCCAATCGGTGTTGTAACCGCTTGGATTGCATACGCGCCGGTTCGGCGCACGCAAACTCTGAGGAGGTTTTGAGTTGGAAGTACTCCAGTTGATAGACAAAGTCCGCAATTATTCGGGTAAGTTGCCGACCCGCCCCAAGGCGAATCAGGCGCTTGAAGGATTCTCCGGAAAGACTCCCGATGAACTGCGTCAATTATTGAAAGTAATGCTCACCGCCCGTCGCGTAGAGCGCGAAGAAAAGCTGCTTCTGCGCAAGGGATATAACCGTTTCTTCATCGGCTGCGGCGGCAAAGAACTGATGGACGTCTGTCTGGCGACCAATCTTCGTTCCAGCGATCCGTTTGTCGGCTACTATCGCAACAAAGCATTTGATTTGTTCCGTGGTTCGTCGCTCAAAGACAAAATGCTCGAAGCGATCGGCGACTCACGCTCGCGCAACGCTGGCCAGCAGATTCCGGCCCATCCGGGGTATCCTGATTTGGCAATCATTCCACAAGCGTCCCCGACCGGCGGTCACGCGCTTGAGGCGGCCGGTATTTCCGAGGCGATCAAGCACCCGACAAAGATTTCGTCTATCGCCCCGATTCCCGGTGGCGCTTATCCCTCTGACGCCGTCACCCTTTGCTGTATCGGCGAGGGTTCCACTTCGGAATCTGAATTCGCACGCGCGGTATTTTACACGGTCTTCTACAAGACGCGTGCCATTTTCGCGATCTACAATTGCGGCTGGGCGATTTCAGTGTCAGTGCAGGAGCAATTCCCCGAAGGCGATCCGACCACGCCGTTTGAGGGTTTCAAGCGATTTGGCTTGAAAATTCTTCAGGTCGACGGTACCGATCTCAAGGACTCGCTGGCTAAAGCGGCCGAAGCAGTCGAGTACACCCGCGCCGGCAACGGCCCGGTGCTCATGAATGTCAAAACGACGCGCGAGGGTTCGCACTCGGGTTCGGACGATCAGTCGTTCTACATGGACCCGGTCGAGGCCGACTGGCACACCTATAACGACTGCATTCTGAAATCGTGCAACACGCTGATCGAAGCGGGTGTGGTTACTCCCAAAGAAATCGGCGAAATGTGGGACGAGCTGGACACCGAAATCACCAAAGAGTCGCAGTGGGCGGTTTCTACGTTTGCGCCGAAGACGAAGGAATTTATCCAAGACCTTGTTTACACGTACAATTTCGAAGAGGCCAAGGCCAACTGGAAAAAGTACCGCGATTTCAGCAAAGTCGATCGCGTCGCAAAGTACAAAGAGTATCATCAGAAGGGATACTTCGCGACACCGGAACTGCCGGAACATGCCGGCCCGATGACCATGCGCTTCGCGATCAACTATACGCTTTTCGATATCTTCGGGATGACCGAAGACTGTATCACCTTTGGCGAGGACGTCGCCGATTTCTCCGGCCACATGGTTGAAGAAAAAGAAAAGCAGTCAAAACTGAAAGGCAAGGGCGGCGTTTTTCTGGTTACCAAGAATCTCCAGCGCGAATTCGGCAATCATCGCTGCTTCAACTCGCCGCTCGATGAAGCCGGTATTTTGGGGCGCGCGTCAGGTCATGCCTATCAGGGTCGCCGCATCATTCCCGAAATCCAATTTCTCGATTATATGTCGCCTGCCTATCAGGTGCTCAAAGACAAGATCGCGACTACCTATCAGCGCTCCGGCGGACTGTTCAAAATGCCGATGGTGATCCGCACCACCTATGGCGGCTACAAGCAGGGCGCGGGCGCTTTTTGGCACTCCGAGGGCAACCTCGGTACCTGGATGAATATTCCGGGTATGCTGATCGCGGTTCCGTCGAATGCGCACGATGCCGCCGGACTTCTGAAAACGGCGTGGGCCTGCGACGATCCGGTCCTGTTCTGTGAGTCAGTTGCCCTTTACAATCGCCGTGATTGGGAGGGCGTGCCGATCGAAGCCCAGTACCCGGATATCGATGAGTTGATTCCGTTCGGTGTAGCCAAGGTCTACAACGAAGAGCATTCCGATATCGGCATCATCACTTACGGCGCGACATTTCAGATGTGCCGTAAGGCGGCCGAGGTCCTGCTCGAAAAAGGCATCCATGTGCGCGTCGTTGATCTTCGCACGGTGAAGCCGATGGACGAAGAGTGTATTGTCCAGACCGCGAAAGACTGCGGCAAAGTGCTGGTGGTCACCGAAGACCGCTTCCATGGCGGCGCGGCGGCGACAATCGCATCGGTGATCACGAGTGGCGAAGGGCTATTCAGCTTAGAAGCCCCGGTTAAGTTGCTGACGGCGATCGACGCCCGTGTGGCGTACGGTGTCGACGGCGACGAGGCCTGTCTGCCGACCGTGGCCAAGATTGTGGCGGCTGTCGAAGAACTGCACGACCAATACTAAACGCAAGCCGGACAAGGTAAATCAGCCGCCGATTCGAAAGGGTCGGCGGTTTTTTTGATAGCCGACGCCGCACGGGCTGTCTCCAAAAAAAATTGCATGGAATTAATCTGGTATGTAACTTTGGCTGTCTACAGTCCGACATCAATTAGTCGAGAGGGTATGTTCACCGGCTGTTGTGTGATGCAACCCAAAAGTTCAGGAGGAAAAAATGAAAAAAGCAATCCTGCCGTTTGTCGCACTGCTGTTACTGCTGGCAATCGGCTGTTCGGAGCAAAAAGCCACTGCTCCGGATCAGACGGCCCAGGTCGGCCAACAGACAACCGTAGACCCGGTTGCGGTAGTCGAAGAAAATGCGACCACCGACTGGTCGCAGCCGGAGCTGTCAGCCACTTTTCAGGCCCAGGTAGATTCGATTGATACCAGCTTCGACGCCTACGCGCTGGTATTCATCTGGGGACAATGCGCCAATCCGCAGGATTCGGTTGCGGTACCCACTGACTGGTCGGGCTCTGTCTCGATGAACGCTGCCGGGTATCTGCGTCTTCGCCACCCGATCAGATTCGAACCGGGTCAGGATACGATCTACCCGCCGACCGATTCGGCTTCGGTGTCGTGGGGATCAAAGACCAGCCGCGAAGTAGATGGCCTCGGGCTCATGGTACTCGTGAAAAGAGGCATCACCTACGCAGTCGCTCCGACCATATCGTTTGGTACTACACCGTTCTCGATCCAAATCCCGGTCGACAGTCTGGCGCGGCTTAACACCTTTATCAAGATCGACGACCACAACGGCATAGTCATCTTTGCGCGTCAATTGCCGCGGCGAATCTGCCCGCATGGCGGCCTGCTCGGCGTGTGGCATCGTGATTCAACCGGCTGGAACGGACCGTTCGAAGGACTCTGGCTTCGAGGAGAACCTCTCAACTGGCCGCTTACCAATGCAGCAGTGAGAGTAGGCAAAGTTCGCGGACGATTCTACACGACCGACGATTTCCAACACTTGTTCAAAGGTCGCTACACCGATACCGCCGGCGTTGAAGTCGGCGATGTCTTCGGCGAGTGGATGTACGACGATCCGACCATGTGTCCCATGTGCGGCTCAGGGCACGCGCGATTTAAGGGTCGGTTCACGCGTGACGGTCAGGGGGAAGTTGGATTTGTCGAAGGCGAACTTGGATTTGGACCGGGAGCAACTCTGCCGCGAACGGACATGCCGCTGCGCGGACGTTGGCAGATCGACTGCAGAAACTCCGATCCTACGACTGGTGAATCGGTGAATTAGTTTCGAGCAGCATGATTTCAGTTCACGTATCGCCCGGTTATCTGTAGTGGCCGGGCGATTTTGCATGTCTCAGGCCATTTTGAAAATTCGCAAAATTTTGTCTCGATCAGTGGAATTTAAGACCATCAGCAAACCGACACTTGCGAAAACAACACATACAGTAACGCCGATTGTGAGCCCGGTCCAATTCGCCGGTGGAATGACTCTGGTGATCACATATCCAGGAAGCAATGTGGAGAGCGCCGCCAACGCTCCCGATTTGAATTGTGACGACAGAAGTTCAACTGGCGAAACGCCGATATGACGACTTGCCAGAAGAGGGTAAATGGTTGAGTAACAGACGACTTGCGGGATGCTGTTTGCCATCGCCATGCCGACTGCGCCAAGCGGCGAAATCAGAAACATCGCCAAACCGAGTTTCAGTCCGGCCTCGCAAATGACGGTATAGAGAATATACTGGTGCCGACCGACGGCGAACAGCATGGCGTTAGTGAGTATATGCGGGACGAAGACCGCCGTGCCAACAGCCAGAATCACCATGATGCGCGAAGTGTCGTCAAATCCAATAGGGAGCCAGAGCGAGACCAGCGGTGAGGCAAAGCTGACAACGAGAGCGGCGACTGCAAAGCCGCCGTACGAAGCATAGGTGAATAACCTCAAATAGATGGACTTGGCGACGTCAAGTTCAGCGGCTCCTCGTGCGTGGGCGACTGCCGCGGTCAGCGGCGTACCAATAGCATTGGCCAGATGACGCACAT
>CAYVWS010000137.1:0-6777 GCA_964455535.1 uncultured Ignavibacteriales bacterium
TCAAATATTTCCTCATCAACAACCACGCCGAGCCGACCGACGAGGTCGTCACGGGGGTCCTCTCCGCCGCCGCCAAGAAGCGGCGCGAGTCGATCGAAGAATACCGCAAGGCGAACCGTGAAGATTTGGCGACCAAAGAGGAGTTCGAGTTGGGAGTCATTCAGGCCTACCTGCCTGAACAGATCAGCGAGGAGCGTTTGCGGGAGATCGTCAAAGCGGCGATTGCCGAGTCGGGCGCGGATGGACCGTCGAAGATTGGCCTGGTCATGAAAGTCCTCATGCCGCGGGTGAAGGGTCAGGCCGATGGCAAGCTGGTGCAAAAGATTGTCAATGAGGAACTCTCGAAGTAGGTCGGCTTAGGTCAACGTCACTCTTCGCTCCGAATTGACCCCTCTTCCGGCCTTCGGCCACCTTCTCCCAGGGGGAGAAGGAAACACGCCTACCATGTCCTATTTGCTCGATGCAAATTCCTCTCGTCAACCCGCCCTACTCTCATACTGGGGGAATCCCACCCCGGCGCGCAAACACTCTTGCGCCGACACTGCCAAGCCGTTATGATTCGTTGACAACTAAGTCTCTAAATCGGGAGAGGTCAACGTGTTCATACGAGTCTTGGGTGCACTACTTCTGACAGCGATTTCGATTCAGGCGGCTCCGGTCGGCCAGATTCAGGTCGACTTAGCGCCCGGCCTTCTCGGGCAATCTCAACTGAGTGTTCACATCGGCGGCGCGGCGCTTTCGCGCTTTCCTACAAAAGTGGCGCCGGCGATATTTTGGGACCTCCCCCCCGGCTCATATGAAGTGGAGCTTTTCGCCGGCGATACGGCCGCCCTCGCTCAATCGGTAGTGCTTGTGTACGGCGGGATGACAACTCGGTTGGAAATTCGGAAGCGCGGAGACAGCTGGTTGATTGACCAGCGTGGATTCGCCGATCAGGACCGTGTACAAATCGAGTTGACTCAATATGAATTGGCTGATTTGCCGGGAAACAGTCGAGAAATCGCCTCGTCCTTCCTGGGTACAGATATTGGATCGGCGCTTTCATGGGAGGGGATTTCACTTGAAATGCAATCCAGTCCAGAAGACGCGACGCTGGTGCCACATGCAATCGGCGGAAATGCCCTGATCGCTCCCGGACGGCCGATTTCAATCGATCGCCCGCCGGCCGGATTTTCTTTCGACTGCCGGGAGTCCGGATCTTTGTCGTATGCGGGGACCTACGGAACGCGCGATGCCCGGTACCATACGTTTGATGGGCAAACGCTACTGAGAAAACGCGACATGCAGTTGTTTGGCACAGGTGCGTTTCAGAATCTGGCTGACGCCCAGCCGCGCGCCAATGTCGATTACCGATTGCCGCATAACCAGTTCAAGTCCAGCTATTTGCTTGGCGGAATGAATGGGAAAGTCTCGGACCGCATTCGATTTGAGTCGCGGATATGGGTGGCCCAGTCCGATCGATGGTACTATCTGCATCCGTACATATATGATATCGATCATTCACCGAGAGGGTCGTTTGAAGTGGGAGTGTCAGAAAACGAAATTCGGGCGCAGGTATCCGGTAGGTTGACCGCGTCGATTCTAGGAGGGTGGCAGCGCGAAGACAGGTCGGTGGGCGACGGTGTCTATTTCGACAGCGTACTTTCTTACTATCGGATGATGGGCAACCCTCGTTTCGACTCGCGCGGATTGACTTATTCCTATGATGACCCCTCGACGCCCGAAGATGAATCGCACGTCTACGAAGGATATGAAAGCTCAAGTCAGTCGGAATGGCACATTGGCGGAAAACTTGAACAGCAGGTCAGCCCAGGGACGAGGATTGGCGTGCATGGTGATTTTGAGCGCGGGACCTTTAGGAAGTACCACAACTACTTTCCAACCACCGAGTACTACCGGATAAGTTCCGATGCGATTGGGTTTGACACGTTGGGCGCGACGTTTGTTGACTCAGATCGATTTGGGAGCGTCCCTCACCCCACTACCTGGCGTTTGTCGTCGAGATTTCAGACCTTACAGGCGAAGTACTCCGCTACTGCGCGGATAGAATATGTGAGTTTCAAGTCCGGTCAGCGGAGTCTGCGAAGCATGAGCAATCCATTCGACCCGGACAACACCGCCCCGAGCGAAGAATCGATGCGCTTAGATCCGAAGGATTTGAAGGAAACCTCTCCGCTGTCGCACATTAATTTCGAGGCGGGGGCGGTATTTCATTTGGGGCCGACTTCGGACTTTTTCGCTCGCTCTGCATACATACACCGACTTCCCGCGCCGGAAATGCTTTATCTGGGATACGACTTCCTGGAATACAAGGTGCTCACGGGTGGGTACTTCGTGGCGTTCGGGAATCCTGAGTTGTCGGCTACGCTAGACAAGGAGTTTGCTTTCGGCGGGACAGTTCGCACGTCGTCTGCTGCTGTCAGCGCGGAGATCGGCTACAAGTCCGAAGAGGTCCCGCCTATGGTTTACAATGTGGCGGCCCGCCCCAGAGCTTATTCGATCTACGAGGACGGCGAGGGCACCAATAGCGCCGCAGAGCTGATGATTGCAGCCAAAACAACAGCGCCCTCCGTTTTCAAAGGGCTGCTCGCCGCGAAAGTAGGATATGGCAGTCGAGATGTCACGCTTGCCACAATGAATACCGCGCCGGTGTTGTACTACAACTATCGCGACAAACACATTAGCTACAACCTGGCCGCCGCTGGAGAATTGGACTTTGCGAACTTGCCCGCCTTCAGGGAAGCCAGGAGCGGACTGCGCAAACTCGCGCGAGGGGTGGCTGTCTCGGTTCTTGGAAATTGGCGCAGTCCGCAGCGATATAGCCCCACCCAGGTGTACAATGAAGTCACTCTGTATGATGTTTACTACTTGCCTTCTTACCCGACGACGTTTCGTTCAATGACGTCATTTTCAGAGATCGGTGTCGCGATTCGTGCGACCCTCGCGGACACTCACCGTTTCTCGGCCCGGGTTCGGTTGGAAGTCCTGAATCTATTTGATCGAAAAAACGTTCTGGCGGTCTACACGGGTACCGGGCTTCCAGACAACTCCGGCTGGCTGGACACACAGGAAGGCAAAGACTTTTCAGCGTCCAACGACATACCCGATCGATTCGGATTGACGGGAAGTCAGGAGTACAAACTGATGGAAGACAATCCCGCGCATTTCGGGCGTCCGAGGACGCTTCGAGTGGCCTTGGAGGTTTCCCTTTAGGCAGGCCTAAGTCCCGTACGACAGCATCTATGAAGGGAGGCCGGTCTTGCAAATGGGCAGCCACGGCTGCCTTGCCCCCTAAACACACCTTGCGCAATGTCATAAAAAAAGGGTAGAATTGGGGTTGGACGGGACCGGAAGCGGTTTCGTCGGTGTATACGTAACTGAAACCCCTCCCAGGAGGTAGGTATGAATTGGGTTGACGGAGCATTAATCGCCTTGCTTTTGGCCTCGGTTATCATCGGGTCGAAAAAGGGGCTGGTGCGCGAGCTGTCGGCGTTTGTGATCTTCTTCGCCGCGCTTCTGACCTCAATTTCCTACATAGATAAATTCGCGATCTGGATGTACGACCATGTCGGCGGCTCTCCCCTCATTTCGGCATTTCTGTCGTTTATGATCCTGCTGACTGTTTCGTATGCGGTGTTCAAACTGCTTGGGATACTTTTTTACAAAGTCGCCAGTATCAAGAGTCAGGGTAAGCCCGATCAGGTGGGCGGGGCCTTAGTCGGATTTTTGCGCGGCTGGGTAGCGGTTGGATTTCTGACTTTCCTAGTCTTCCTGTTGCCGATGCCCGATAAATTCTATGATTACTTTGGAGCTTCGCTATTCGGGCCGGTGGTGGCCAAGACGGTGCCGCTGGTGTTTGAATCGACCACGATAGTCCATCCGGAGACACCCAGTTTTATGAAGAAAATCGAGAACACACTGCTGATGACGCCATCGAGCGGCTCGAACAAAGGCGAGGTTTCCGAGGAACGGGCCGAAGTGTACAAAGTGATGTTTCAACTGGATAAGTACTTCAATACGCAGTCCAAAGAGAGCTAAAGAGATTGGGCGCAACGCCCGCTTGACGTATATTAGAGCCCGGTGAAAGCCGGGCTTTTCTATTTGCTTCTGACGCAAGGAGAAGATGGTCCCAGCTTTCGCTGGGATGACTGTGTGAACCAAACATGATTAACCAGCTTACACTCGAAGTACTCGAATTTCAAAAAATCATCGCGCTGATCGGCGGGAAGTGCTTAACGCCGATCGGGCACGAGTATGTGGCGAAGTTTGTGCCGATGTCCGACCCGGCGGCAATCAACCGGCGGCAGGATGAGATTCAACAGGTCAAGGATATCGTTAATTTCGGTACCCCCTTCCCGCTCGAACGGCTGGAGGACGCGACGCCGTTTATCGAGCATGCCAAGCTTGAAGGGGTGTTTATTGAACCGTCGGAGATCATGACGGTTTTGCGATTGGTCGATGACTCCATCGCGCTTCACGGGTACGACAAAGAGAATCGGCCGAAGTTTCCGTTGATCGACGAATACTTGAAACGAATTCGGGCATTTCCGGAACTAAAAAAGCAGATCACCGACGCTTTGGAGCCGACCGGTGAGGTCAAAGACTCGGCATCGCCGGCGTTGCGGAGAATTCGTATTGATCTGCATGATACGCGCCGCAAGACGATTTCGCGGCTCGAATCGATTATCGGCGGGCAGCGCAAACAGGCGGGTTGGCAGGACGATATTGTCACTCAGCGCAATGATCGGTATGTCATCCCGGTAGTAAGTGCCAATTATCGCGCCGATATGGGAATTCTGCACGACCGTTCGCAGTCGGGCGCGACCTTGTTTATCGAACCGCCGGAAGTGGTCGAGATGAACAACCGCCTGCACCTTCTGATGCAGGAGGAGCAGTTGGAAATCGATCGGATACTCAGGGCTATCACGCGAGAGATAGGCCAGCGTGCCGGAGCGCTTCTCGAAAACTGGCAGATCATCGGGCAATTGGATTCGTTTCACGCTGCCGCACTCTTCGCCAACGATGTCAAAGCGAATCGTCCGTTTGTCGAAAGTTCGGCGAGCGCCAATCTTATCGACGCCCGCCATCCGCTGTTGATACTGAAGTTGAAAGATGTCAAGAACGTCGTGCCGCTCACCCTGAGCTTGAACGATGACCGTCCGGCCGTTTTGGTCACCGGCCCGAATACCGGCGGCAAAACCATCGCGCTTAAGACATTTGGACTGCTGACACTGATGGCCATGACCGGACTACCTATCCCGGCGCGTGAGACCAGTAGAATGGGAGTGTTCACTCAAGTGTTTGCAGACATTGGCGACGAGCAATCGATTGAGCTGTCACTTTCGACTTTTTCTTCGCATATCACCAATATCATTTCCGCAATCAGGGCGGCGGATGCACGCACACTCATCTTATTTGATGAAATCGGCGCCGGGACCGATCCGAAAGAGGGTGCAGCCCTGGCCGAGTCGATCGTGATGCAGCTTGTGAAATCCGGCGCGCGGATGATTGTCACGACGCACTACTCGCAGCTCAAAACGCTGGCGCTTGAAAATCCGGAAATCGAAAACGCCTCTTTGTCCTTTGACCGCGAGTCCCTCTCCCCTACGTATCAACTGCAGCTCGGGATTCCGGGTTCATCGTACGCGGTAGAAATAGCCAGCCGACTGGGGATGCCGCCGGAGATTTGCGGCCGCGCCACAGAATTGATCGGGTCGGGCGAGCGGTCATTGACCGCCCTGATTTCATCGCTTGAAGCCGAACTTGCTACAGTGCGGAAAGACAAGATCAACTTGACCGAACGGCTTGCCGCCGCCGAAGAGGCCGAGAACAAATACCGGACACTCGCCGACAAGCTCAAAGTCGAAGTCGAGGCGGAAAAGAAAAAGCAGTTGGCTGAGACCGAAACGCTTTTGGAAATGGCCCGCAAAGAGACTGAGCGACTGGTCGGCGAAATCCGAAAATCGTCGGCATCAAGCGACTCTATCAAACAGATGCACGCAACGCTCAAGTCGCTCGGTGACGAAGTCGGCAAGCAAAAAGATGCCGTCAAAAAGAAACCGGCTACGAAGACTTTCGAAAAGTTTGCCGCCGGCGACAGAGTACATCTGATTGAATTGGGACAAGACGGCGAGATTGATTCGCTGGTGAGTAATGACCGTGCCCGCGTGCGGGTTGGCAATATCACTACCGTTGTCGAATTGCGAAACCTACAGAAACAGCAAGGCGCCGAACCGGCCAAACCGAAGCGCTCGATTTCTCACATCGATGCCGAGAGTGTCGCCACACCCGAAATCCATCTGCGCGGTATGACCGGCGAAGAGGCGATCGAAGCGCTCGACCGGTTCTTAGATAAAGCGGTGGTTGGCGGGATACATCAGGTCTATGTCATCCACGGCAAAGGCACCGGGGCGCTGCGTCGAACGCTGAGCGAATATCTGAAAAAGCACCGTGATGTGGCGTCGATGCGTTTGGGTGACTGGAATGAGGGCGGCGCGGGTGTGACGATTGTGACGTTGAAATCATGATTCCTCCTGAAACGATAGACCAGATACGTCAGCAAACCGACATCGTGCAGATTGTCGGCGAGTACCTGCGCCTGAAAAAGAAAGGGCGGGCCTTCTGGGCCCCCTGCCCGTTTCATACCGAAAAGACACCGTCGTTTCAGGTCAATCCGGACCGTCAGATTTATCACTGCTTCGGCTGCGGAAAAGGCGGCAACGCGATCACGTTTCTGATGGAACACGAGAAGATGTCGTTTATCGAGGCGGTGCGACA
>CAYVWS010000138.1:0-6723 GCA_964455535.1 uncultured Ignavibacteriales bacterium
CGACGGTGATCGGTGGAAATACCGCGGGCATTATCACGCCGGGTGAGGCGAATCTGGGCATTATGCCGGAGATCGCGTTCACACCGGGACGAGTCGGGACAGTTTCGCGCTCGGGTTCGATAACCTACTATGTTGCCGATACCCTCTCGCGCACCGGATACGGCCAGACGACGTGCGTCGGACTGGGCGGCGACCCGGTATTGGGATCAACCTTCAGTGATATTTTGCTGAAGTTCGAAGAGGACCCGCAAACCAAGGCAATTGTTATGTGCGGCGAGATCGGCGGTGTCTACGAAGAGAAGGCGACCGAAGTTATCCCGAAGATGAAGACACCGGTGCTGGCGATGATTGGCGGGATGTTCGCCCCCCCCGGCAAGCGGATGGGGCACGCCGGCGCGATTGTCGAGGGGAAAATGGGCACCGCGAAAGAAAAGCTGGAGGCATTGGCGGCGGCCGGCGCGCATGCGTGCAAAACGTTTCAGGATATTCCGACGATATTGAAGAAGTTGGGAGTGTGACGATATGAGCGCCAGGAAAGCCAAAGCAACTTCGACCGCACAACTCGACCTGTTGGCCGACGCCCATGTCGCCACAAAAACGAAAACTCGTGTAACAGAAAAATCGCTCAAGATAGTCAAGTCCGCCGAGAACGATCCGGCGTCGTTTGTCGATGCGCAATACTCAGGCACCAAAGCCGACCTTCGGCCGCTGTATGAGAAACTGGTCAATCTCGCGATGAAACTCGGCAAGGATGTGCGGGTCGTGCCGGGCAAGACAATTGTCCCGATCTACCGCAAGAATGTCATCGCGCAGGTAAAGGCGGCTACGCCCACAAGAATCGATCTCGGCCTAGCCCTCGGCAAACAGAAGGCCACCGGTCGTCTGGTCGATACCGGCGGGTATGCCAAGGGCGACCGAATCACGCATCGCATCCCGATCTCGACCGGCGCCGATATCGACAGCGAAGTGCGCAAATGGCTGACTGCCGCTTACGATGGCGACAATGGCTCGTCCAACGGCGGGAAGAAATAGTCGCGCAATTCTCGCGCCTGTCGCGGTTGAATCGGAATAGCTTTGACAAATGCGGCCCTTTTACGTTTGTTTACAAAGCAACATATGTACGAGGAGTCTGGATGTCCATGAATCGTAGCCCGCTGCCATTTGTTGGTGTCTCTATTGTCGCAGGGTTCATGCTGTTTTTGGCAACCTGCAGCGACAAAGGGACCAATCCACCGCCGGATCATTCCGATCATTTGTATGTGTTGAATCAGAATGACTCATCGATGTACATCTATGACTCGAACACGCTCGAGCTGTTGGACTCGATTCGAACCGGTATTCCGGCCAATCCGCACCATATGGAGTTCGATCCGCAACACGAGTATGCGTATATTATCGGACGAACCGTTCCGGGTCAATTCGCCAAATTTCATCTGCACGACGATGCTGTCGAGACAACTTTCACCGCGCCATTTTCGATCTTTCCGACGTCGATGGTAACATCGGGTGACGGCCAGACCGGGTATGTCGTGGACTTCACGTCGAATTCCGGCGGCGGCCACATCCATCGCCTCGATCTCACGACGATGGCCTTTACCGACTCCATGTATCAATCAGGCTCTCAAACTCACGATATCAAAGCAACTACCCAGCGGGATATTCTCATCGCCGCCAACTACGAGACCGATAATGTCACCATCGTTTATTTGAACGGCGATTCGGTTACATTTGTCGACTGCGAACCGGGCGGCAATAATCCGTCGGTAACCAGCGAGGGACCCTACGGCATCGCTATTGATCACAATGATTCGCTCGTTTATATCGCGTGCCGTCTAAGCCGCAAGATTCGGGTGATGGATTTGAAAGCACGAACGATAGTCGATTCGATTTCAGTCCCGGGGACATCGGTGGCCTCGCCTTACGGGCCGTCGCTTGAGGCAATTCTGAACGACAATTCAAAGCTGTATGTTACGTCGCAAAACGATAATTTGGTCCATGTGATCAATCTGAGCAATAGGACTGTCATCAAGTCGATAGCTACCGGAGCGACACAGCCATTCGGGGTGACGATCGCCGATGACCAATCGCGGGTGTATGTAGCGTGTGTAAATCCGACCGGGCGAGGGCACATATATCTGATCGATCCAGCCGCCGACAACATAGTAGATTCGATCATCGCCGGACATGGGACGTACATGTGCCATCAGCACGAAGGGCACGATCACTAAAAGTCTCGGCGAACAAAAACCAATCGTTCACATACTTCAATGAATCGATCAACGGCAACAGAAGCAAAATCAACGGACGGAGATAAGAAAGTTTCCGACGGAAGGATGGAAATTGCCGCGCGGATATTTCGCGGGCCGCATGTCGAGGCGGTGCACTATGCCGCGGTGGCAGTAGTGGGTGAACACGGGAAAGTCACGCATTATCTCGGCGATCCGGAGATGGTGACTATGATGCGGTCGTCGATCAAACCGTTTCAAGCGTTGCCATCGATTACGACGGGCGCGGTCGACAAATTCGGTTTCAGTCAGAAGCAAGTAGCGATTCTATGCGGTTCGCACAGCGGCACCAACGATCACGTTGAGACTGTGCTGGCGAATTTGAAAGCAGCGGGAAATTCACCGGAGAATTTGGGCTGCGGCGCGCATCTTCCGATCGGTATGCAATCTGAGGGAAAATATCCGTCGCATGGCGAGGACAAAGATCCGCTTCGTCATAACTGCTCCGGCAAGCACTCCGGTTTTCTGGCGCTGGCGAAATTCCTTGGAGATTCGCCCGCAGACTATCTCAAACCGGACAGCAGGACACAGACGGCGGTGCGAAAGGCGCTGGCTGAGGCCTGCGAATATCCTGAGAAGAAATTGGTTCCGGCTATCGACGGTTGCTCGGCGCCGAACTACCCGATGCCGATTTCGCATCTGGCGCTCGGATTTCGCAAGTTTGCTAGTGGAGAAGGTCAAACGCCACAGATGCGCGAGGCGTTTGTTCGTCTAAAAGAAGCGATCACGGCTTTTCCTGAGATGGTGTCCGGCGAAAAGAGATTCGATCTGAACCTGATGCGGTCGTTTTCCGGAAATGTCGTGTGCAAAGGCGGAGCGGAGTCGCTTCAGGCGATCGGATTTTCAAGTCCGAAAATCGGCATCGCGGTGAAAGTACTCGACGGTTCCCCGCGGGCGCTGGCGGCGATCACGGTTGAAGTTTTGCGTCAGCTCGGATTGATCGCTAACTTTGCCGATGTCCCGAATTTGAAACAGTACGAGCGGCCAGAGATTCGCAATAATAAGCAGACTGTGACCGGCCATATCATCACCGATTTCAAACTTCATAGAGTTGCCTGAACTATGAGCGTCGTTCGAATTAGTCAGAGTCATCTTGGTCTCCGGTATCACCGGATGAGGGTAAAGGACGTCACCTAATAAAATCCTCTTTCGCTGTTGGCGAGAACCGTTAACGAAAAGCCAAAGGAGGAATTCATGTCAGGCAGTAATCAGCCGGTCGAGCCATTTCGAATCAAATCCGTCGAGCCGATCCGACTTTTGAGCCGCGCCGAGCGCGAGGCCAAAATCAAAGCGGCGGCATATAATATTTTCAAAATCGACGCCCGCGATTGCTATATCGATCTTTTGACCGATTCGGGCACCGGGGCGATGTCGAACAGCCAGTGGGCGGCAATCATGATGGGGGATGAATCGTACGCCGGCGCTGACTCGTTCCGTCGATTCGAAAAGACGGTCCAGACGATCTTCGGCAAGCGCAAAGTGATTCCCTGCCACCAGGGGAGAGTGGCCGAGAATCTGATGTTCAGCACGGTGCTCAAAGCGGGGCAGTATGTGGTGAACAACACACACTTCGATACGACACGCGGCAATATCCTGCACAAGGGCGGAGTCCCGGTCGATCTGCCCTGTCCCGAGTCGAATTCACCCGAGCCGCACCCGTTCAAAGGGAATATGGATATTCCGGCGCTTGAGGAGTTTTTGCAGAAGCACCGCCGGGAGGAAATCGCGATGGTGATTGTCACAGTCACCAACAATTCGGCGGGGGGACAGCCGGTGTCGATGGCGAATATCAAAGAAGTGGCGGCGCTCTGTCGCAAATTCGGGCTGCCATTCTATTTCGACGCCGCCCGGTTCGCCGAAAATTGCTGGTTTGTCAAACAGCGCGAGGCCGGATACGGGTCAAAGAGTGTGCGAGAAATCGCCTCCGAGATGTTCTCGCTGTGCGACGGTGTGATGATGTCGGCTAAGAAAGACGGATTGGCAAATATTGGCGGCTTCATCGCCCTCAACGACGAAGAATTGTACGGCAAGCTCGCCGACTTGCTGGTGCTGATCGAAGGATTCCCGACCTATGGCGGTTTGGCGGGCCGAGATCTCGAAGCGCTGTCGGTCGGATTAAATGAAGTGCTCGACGACGATTACTTGAGATATCGTATCGATCAGGCGGCGTACCTGGGCGCTCGGCTCAAAGAAGCGGGTTGCCCGATCATTGAGCCGACCGGCGGACATGCCGTATTTGTCGATGCCGGCAGGTTGCTTCCGAACATTCCGGCCAGTCAATTTCCGGGACAGGGATTCACCGTCGCGATGTATGTCGAGGGAGGCATTCGCACAGTCGAGATCGGATCGCTGATGTTCGGCTCGACCGATCCGAAGAGTGGCAAGTTCATTCCCGCGCGACATGAATTGGTACGTCTGGCGATTCCGCGCCGCGTCTACACAAATTCGCATATGGATTATGTGGCGGATATTGCCGCAAGAGTGGTCTGTCAGAAGTCGAAGATTTCCGGGTATACGATCACGCGTGAATCGGAATTTCTGCGTCATTTCACCTGCGATTTAGCGGTGGCCCAGACAGTGGCGGCTCATTCGTGAACGCAGAATTGTGAAAATTCATGCAATTGCCGGATAACAGGACAGTTCTTGTGGTGTTACGCGGACTGTGACGGCATTCGCTAACCGCTTGATTGACAGGGCATTGCGGCTGCGGCTTGAAGTGGCTCGGATATGCTTCCTGAGTCGGCCCGCTTCTTGCGTCTATGCGAGTGGCGGAGTTCGGCTCGCCGCCTTGACTTTTCCGCGGAACTTGTTATAATTGAGCCGATTATAAGATCAGGAGTGCTTGTATCGAGCCAACGTTAACGAACTGAAGTTTTCGACAACTGAAGAAGCGCATTGCGAGGTTGCCGTTTGGCGATCAGAAGTGCGCACCGTTAACGTAGGAATCTGGCTTGTTCAAGACACTCGCGTCGATTTTCATCCTCCTCACAGTAGCAGCGAGCTTTGCGGCAGCGTCGGCTGACGTGTCCGTTGTGAATGCGTCCGCCGGCTCGGTTGATATCGCGGTGTCGTTCACGCCTGATCCGGCGCTTTTGATTCCCCGAACAACGCTTGATTCACAGACTGTTCTGACTCGGACGATCACGATGATCGTGCCGCCGAGCGGCGATGTGCGGCTGGGTCGCGTGTCGGGCGAAAATGCTTCCACGGTGGCTTCTGCCGCTATCAACTCCGCCCCGGCACCGCTGGTGAGCATTTCAGATCCGTTTGTGATTCGCGGCCGTCGCCTGGTGAATGTCATCGTCGCACCGATAGTTGGTCAGAGCATCTACTCGCGCGTACTTTTTACTCTGCAATTCTCGACGCCGAATCAGAGTATTGCTTCAACGGAAAGCGATCCTGAATTTGATTCGTACCTGGCCAAGACCGCGGCCAACTATGATCAGGCCAGAAACTGGCGAACAGAAAAAAACACGATCAGCAGTGCGTCGACTCAGCTTGCCCCCGGTCCGTTCTCGTCCGGCGCGACCTTTGTTAAACTCGGCGTGCGGGACAACGGCGTCTACCGAGTGACCGGCGCACAGCTTGACGCGGCCGGAGTGTCGCTGACGGGAGTTGCTGGGAGTGACATCCGCGTGTTCAACGGCGGCGGGCTACAAAACGAATTTCTCAACAGCAAAGCGCGCCCGCAATTTTCTGAAATCGCCATATCGGTAGAGGACGGCGGCGACGGACATTTCGATGCGGCCGATCAGATCACTTTCTTCGGGGAAGGACTCAATCGCTGGACCTATCCTGCGAGTACCGCGCCGAAGTTTGTCGCTCATCACTACGACAATGAAAATGTTTACTGGCTTACCGTCGGTGGCAGCTTTGCCGGATCACCCATGCGTATCGCGTCAGTCGATGGCACAGTCACGGGCTCCTTCGATTTTTCGGTGAATCAAGGACAGCGGTACGTTCATGTCGAACAGGATTCGATGCTGTCGCAGGCGATTGACGGTCATCTTACCGACTATTACGAATGGTTCTGGAGCTCGGCGTCATCGATTCGTCTGTTTGTGCCGACACCGAATATTGTCCCGTCGACTTCTGCCACCCTCGCGCTTTCGGCGCTCACGTCATTCAGTTCTCCCAATGGCTATGTCACAACCCGTGTCAACGGCGTCACGGCCTCGACAAGCTGCAATCCGGGTGGATGCACCGGCACAACCACCGCGCTGGGAACGGGACTCAACCAGATCGATCTCACTCTGACCGCGCTGAATCCGGGCACGGCTCCGTCGTTTTTCAATTGGATCGAATTCGGGTACACGAGCACACTGACGCCGGTCGCCGAACAGCTCGATGTCACTCTTGGTAACACAGGGGGACGGGCACAGGTGGCCATCGACGATCAATTCAGCTCGACTGTACAGATGTATCTCGTTGACAGTCT
>CAYVWS010000139.1:0-6713 GCA_964455535.1 uncultured Ignavibacteriales bacterium
TGCGCTGCGGGATTTTGATCGGTCCAAGCGCCCGGCCCACCCCGGTCGCCCCCATCGCCACCGAGGCAACCGGCAGCGCGGTAGCCGCGGTTTTTAGAAACAGACGGCGCTTGGGATCGGGAGTTGATACCTGAGGGTCAGCTCGTCTCGACTCCCGCCGCCGAAACAAATACTCGATTCCGTGGATGATGCCCGATATCGGCAGCGAGAGTAATAGACAGACTTCGAGAACGAAGGCCAGCGCCAGCAGCACTCCCCCCACAACTGCCGCCCAGGAGACTGCAAAGTATTCACCCGCTCCCCAGGTTCCGACTGCCAGGACGCCGACTACCGGAAGGAATATGACTGAACGCCGCACCCATGCTTTGCGCCACCAGACTTTGTTAAGCAGTCGCAGAAAGAGGATATCGACAACGCCGAGAATCAGAATCCAGAAAGAGGCGAAGACGACCGGGAAAATGGAATGCATCGAATCAGACTCGGCAGATGATTAGATGTGCGGTGGTGAGGGGTGTCATACGGCAGTACATATACGAAATTTTAACCGCCAATGTCACGTACAGTTCCATGTCAAAAGAAAACCCCGGCCAGACAAACTGACCGGGGCATTTCAAACCGACATCGGAATGGAATCAGATTCCGTAGATTTCGGAATATTTCTTCTTCAAGTACTCAATCAGCGGCTTGTGCGACAGGGTCTGACCGGTCACTTTCTGACCCAGATCACGGGCGCGATACCGCTGGCCGTGCTCGTGGATGTTCTTCCGTAGCCATCCCAGAAGGGCGCTGAAATCACCCTTCTCGAACTGCTGCATCAGGCCGGGGATATCGGCTTTGGCTTTGCCGAAGAACTGCGCCGAGTAGAGATTACCCAATGTATAGGTCGGGAAATACCCCATCAGTCCGGCTGACCAGTGGACATCCTGCAGGCAGCCGTTGGCATCTTTGTCGACATCGATACCGAAGTACTTTTTGAACCGGCTGTTCCATTCGCCGGGGATGTCGGCCACTTTGAGGTCGCCCTTGACGATTGCCCGTTCCAGCTCGAAGCGGAGCAGGATGTGCAGGTTGTAGGTGCATTCGTCGGCTTCGACCCGGATATACGACGGTGTCACATAGTTGATGGCGCCGTAGAATTGGTCGACCGAGACACCGGCCAGCGATTCGCGGAATATCCGCTGGGCCTGCGGGAGGAAATAGACCCAGAACTCGCGGGAACGTCCGACCTGATTTTCCCACATGCGGGACTGCGATTCGTGAATGCCGAGCGATACGGCCTCGCCGAGCGGAGTGCCGAAATACTTAGTCTTGTTGATCCCCATCTCATACAGACCGTGGCCGGCTTCGTGCATGATGCCAAAAAGGGCGTCGTTGAGCCGTTTCGGATTGTATCGGGTTGTGATGCGTGTGTCGCCGGTCCCGAATCCTGAGCAGAAAGGATGGGTGGTGACATCGAGGCGACCGGCTGAAAAATCAAAGCCGATAGCCGCGGCGACCATCTCGCCGAATACCCGCTGGAGTTCGACGTCATATTCGCGTTCGACGATTGTGACGTCGGGTTTCTTGGGGGCATTCTTGATTTTGGCAAGCAGCTCGACCAATTCAACCCGGAGCGGCTCAAAAACGGCGTTGACATCGTCGACGGTCGCGCCCGGTTCGTATCCGTCCAACAGAGCGTTGTACGGCTCCCCTTTCCAGCCGTAGGCATCGGCGGATTTGCGGGTCAGGTCGATCACTTGTCCCAGGCGTTCCTGAAAAAGTTTGAAATCGTTTTTCTTGCGCGCTTCGGCCCATTCACCCTGGGCCAGGGAAGTCACCCGCGTGAGTTCTTCCACCAGATCTTTGGGGAGCTTGGTATAGCGATTGTATTGGTGGCGGATTTCGCGGAGGTTGACCGCAGTGTCGCTGGTCGGGTCCTTGGTGAGGCCGTCGCTTTCGGCCAGTGAAAGAAGTTCGCCGATCTTGGGCGAAGTAAACCGCTCGTGAGTAAGTCCGGCGATCAAACTGAGTTGATCGGCGCGGAACGACGCACCGGCTCGAGGCATGTAGGTTCGCTCGTCCCATCCCAGGACCGAGGCGCAGGAGGAAAGAAGCGAGACTTCTTTTACCTGCTTAATGAGTTCTTCGTACGCTGTTTGAGCATTCATGATAGTTTCCTATGTGCTGAAATGTTTCTTGTGCGAATTCAACTACCCTTTGTCTTCCAAGAGTGAGCGGCAATAATATAGAAATCAGAGCTTAACCGCGCAACCCACCATACCGCTTTGCAGCCGATAATTCCCCCTTGACACGATGACAGACAAATATATCTTTAATGTGATCACCGGGCGCGATCGCGGCACAGCCGCTTCTCACATCGCCCTTTTCAGTCGGCTTCAAGTTAACGGAGCTTCGATCATGAAACGACATGTGCTTTGTACGATGGCGGGGCTTGTATTGTTCTGCGCATTCGCGCTTGCGAACACATTATTTGCCGCTGTTATTCATGTGCCCGGCGACAAACCAACCGTTCAGTCTGCGGTGGACTATGCGAGTGACGGAGATCAAATCCAAATTGCGGCCGGTGTATTGTCGGGGCCGGGAAATCGCGACATAGAATTTCATGGAAAGTGTCTGCTGGTGTCAGGCATGGGCACAGCGCAGACCATCATCGATTGCGGCGGATCTGAAAGCGAAAATCACGGCGCATTCATATTTGGGGCCGACGACACCGTGATCTCAGTGATCGGGCTCCGAGTCGAAAACGCCTGCTTCCCTCTCTCCAGCACTGATCGCGGCGCCATCACCGTTTTGGGAGGTTATCCTGCGATTGTCAACTGCGCGGTAGATAGCAATAATTCTCATGGGATATCCATTCTCGGCGCAACTCGGCCGCGGATAATCAGTACGGTGATTTCTTCCAATTCGGGCTGGGGAATCAGCATGCCGGGGTATCCGTACTTGTCGCTTGGCGTACGAGTCAGCTATTGTCAAATCGATCACAATCAGCTCGGTGGAATGATATTGACACGAGCAATCGAATCGACTTTGGTCGTCAACAACACTATCGCCGATAATGCAGGTCACGGGCTCTTCCTGCAGGGCGACCTCCCGAAAGGATCATCGGCCCTGGTGTGGGACACCGCGACGCTCGTCGAGAACAATGTGATCGCCTTCAATTCAGGTCGCGGCATTTACTTTATGCCCTTCTTCACCGGCGTACATTATAGAAACAACCTGACCTATGCCAATGGCAGTAGCGATGTCTTTGGTCTGAATCCCGATACATCATGCATGATCTCCGCCGATCCGCGCTTCTGTCGTCAACAATCGGTCTTCGAGTATGGCTTGAGCGCCAACTCTCCGTGCCGCGCCCATCGTAATCCCTGCGGCGTCGATATTGGCGCTTACTCCTGGGTTTGCCCCTCCTGCTGTGTGAACTACCGGGGGAATATCGACTGCGATCCGTTCAACAATATTGACATTTCCGATCTCAACCGGTTCATCGATTATGGCTATATCTCATTTGAGCCGCTTTGCTGTTTCGACGCGGCCGATATGGACGGGGTCGGTTCGATCGATATTTCAGACCTGACGGTCCTGATCGACTACCTGTACATCTCGTTCACACCACCGCCGCAGTGCCCTTAGTCGAGCACACCGCCAAAATTGGATTGACTGACTCGACTTTTGCCGTATCTTTGGTCAGACGAACAGACAGCCGAGCGGTCGTCTCATTTCATTGAATCTACATATCAAAAGGTAACGACGCGGACGATCCTGTCTCGGATGCGATTGGAATAGGGAGAACCTCACATGCGACCGTTGCTATCATTTTGTTGTCTCGCCATTCTTGCACTGACCATCTGTCAGTCGGCCGATGCCCGCACACTGCGGGTCAGCAATAGGAACACTTCGTCTACCGGCGAGCAGTTCGCCACTATTCAATCAGCGATCGACGCGGCCAACAGCGGCGACACGGTCGAAGTGTCCCCGGGAACCTATTCCGGCGCGGGGAATCGCGATCTGGATTTCAACGGCAAAGCGATTATTGTGTTTAGCAACGGGCAGACCGACGGCACCATTATCGATTGCGGCGGGTCGTCGGGATCGCATCACGGCGCGTTTCGCTTTCACTCGGGCGAGACGCTCGAATCGATCATCGAGGGGTTCACTATTATCAATGCGTACTTTGCAATGGACGGCGGCATCGACACCGGCGCGATCCACTGTAACAACGCCTCGCCGTTTATCATCGGGTGTGTCATCAAGAACAATACGTCGCACGGCATAACCGCTTTCGGCGACGCCACACCGTCGGTTGTTAGCTCGGTGATTTCCAACAACGCCGGACATGGCATTGCGCTTGGCCTTGATGGCGCCTCGACCGGTGGAGCAAACGCGGCCAACCTGGCCTTATCGCATAATCAACGTGCCGGAATAGCCATGTCCTGGAAAGCCGATTCTTCGCGATCGTTCCTGAATTGTACCATCGTCAGCAACGACAGCGGCGGAGTGAAATTTGTCGGGACAAATTCCAATCCGAATATTGTCGACACGGTCTACACCTACTTTTACTCCACCCTGGTGGCCTTCAACAAGGTTGCGGGATTTCAGAAGACGGGACAGTATTTCGCGGGAGTCATCGTCTATTGCGGCGATGTCTTCGGCAACCCGACTAACTGGTTGAACGTCATCGACGCTACCACCGACACGATGAGCAATATCTCGGCTGATCCGAAATTCTGCGACACCGCCAACAGCAAGTACACCCTGCTCGCGGGTTCGCCCTGCCTGGCCGGGCCCGGTAACCCCTGTTTTTCGCAAATCGGGGCCTATGGCTCGGGGGCATGTACGCCGACCTCGTGTTGTATCGGGACACGGGGCAACGTCGACTGCGATCCGGGTCAGGGCGTGGATATTTCCGATCTGAGCCGGTTGATTGATAACTTATTCATATCGTTTGATCCGTTGTGCTGTTTCGACGAAGCAAATGTCGATGGCGCCGGCTCGATCGACATTTCTGACTTGTCAGTACTGATCGACAACCTGTTTATCTCGTTCGCGCCGCTGCAGGCGTGCCCGTGATTGGCATCATCAATTGAGACAATGAACGGCAGACAGAAGTGTCTGCCGTTTTTTTGTACTGGTGGTGACGATAGCCAACAAAATTGAAAGAAGCCGGGGCATCAATTTCGGTCGGGGTGCTTCCCGAGCCAAGAGCGTTGGGATTTATGTACCGCCCTCCGCTTGCATTGACTCCCTATTTCGGCGCGTTATATTTGCCCTTGATGTCCATTCGTAGCGCCGCGTTGACCGGATTCATCCTCGCAGTTCTTCTGCCGACTTACAGCGGCGCCATTGATATCGTCAAGAAGGGAGATAGCGTGACATCGACTGAACTTTCCGCCGATGCCCTGTTGGGCAAGGCCGATTCACTTTTCAAGGCCCGTCAGTACCCCGAAGCCGAGGCGGCCTATCATGTCGCGCTCGACACCGCTTCCGAAGAATTCAATTTTTCGATCGAGGCCGAGGCGCTTAGTCAACTCGCCCGCTGCTGCCTGACCACCGGCCGAAAACCCGAAGGGCGGACATATCTTGAAAAGGCCGCGCAGAAAGCCAACATCTCCGATCCGATGGGATGGTCGCGGTATTTGAGTGTGAAGGGGCGATTTCAATGGAAAGACGATTCGCTAACGGCGGCACGCGAGACGTTTACCGATATGTTCAACTTTTGTCAGGAGAACGGCCTGTGGGGGCGAATGATCGATGCTTCCAATATGATGGTAATTGTCTCGGACAAGCTCGAAGACCAGGTGGCGTGGAGTGAAAAAGGAATCGACGCGGCCGAAGCCGGCGGTGAGGAGCAGTGGCTCGGGCCGCTGTGGAACAATCTGGCGGGATCGTACTTCGATGCCAAACGCTACGACTCGGCGCTTGAGTGTTACTTGAAAGCGCGCGATTATCACTGGCGGTTTTCCGATGAGTCATCAAAGCTCTTTGCCGACTACCACATCGGGATGAGCTATCGATTCCTCGGAAATTTCGCCGAGGCCAAGAAGTGGCTCCGCCCCGTGCTCGCCTGGGCCGAGCGACTGGAACACCATTCGGCGATCGGACAGGCCTCGCAGGACCTGGGTGAGATCGATATCGCGGAGGGCCGGAATCAGTCCGGTGTAGAGCTTCTCAAACGTGCCCGTCGCGAGTACGAGGCCGCGGGGTACAAGTTCAGCATGCCTGATCTGCTTGACTCGCTCGACGCCCGCATTGCCCAGCTGGGCGGATAAGCGACGGTTCGCACACAAGGATGTCAACGTGACCCCGCACAAGCGAATCCTCATCGGGTATTACCTTACGCTGGCGTTGTTAGTTGTCGGGGCGTTTCTTCCGCAAGGCCGTTGGTGGGGTTTCAATGGATGGTCATATTTCCCAATTTGGATTTGGGGACTGGGCGCAGTGTTTCTCATTCTACTCCCGCTCATCATCGTCAAAATTCCGACTGGTACCGGTCGGACGATTTCGACAGGCCGTTTTTGGCTGATCGGACTTGCCGGGTCAACTGCGTGTGCCGTCGCATTTGTCGTCTTTGCCAACCGTACCCACTTCCTCGGCGATGGCATCCAGATACTGCACAATCTTCGCACGGGAACAGCGACTCACATGATCTGGAATGTTCCGGCCGAGTGGATACAGGCGAAAACGCTTGGCTTGATCGGTGGCTCATCGGAATCGGA
>CAYVWS010000140.1:0-6697 GCA_964455535.1 uncultured Ignavibacteriales bacterium
GCTCGGTGAGCACGACATTTCTTGGCAGTCTTGAATCGTCGCTCGGCTGGAGTAGTTCCGGCGGCGACGGCACTTCGTGGGAGCGTACGGAACTTACATCAAGCGTGATCGGACAATCGGTCGATCCCTCCGGTTCTACTCCGGGCCGGATAAATTCGTTGGCACCCACGGCGCACGATTTGGCGCTTGACAGTATCGATGTGGCGTGGCAGAGCGGCGTGACCACGCTGACTGTTTTGATCGGCAGCCGCAGTTACAGTACGGTGAACGGAGCGTCGCTGATTATTTACTACGTCAACCCGAATGACACATCGGATATCTCAGACCAGATTGAGACTGTCGCGCTTCCGGCAGTCGATACCGGATTTACGACGGCGGTGGTACGAGAGTTGACTTTGAGCGGTACCTATGTCGGCATCGGGGGGCTTTTGTCGGCCGATGACCGGAGTTACAACAACAAGAAAACGCGGATTGTCCCCGGTGGCGATTTTCCACCGGTGGTTTTGTCGGAATTTCTGGCCGATCCGACCGGCACGATTTCGGCCGAATGGGTCGAAGTCTACAATCGCGAAGACACGTCGGTAGCGATGGGCGGATGGCGCCTCGGCGATTCGTCGGGGATAACACAGCCAATCGGTGCGGTCACGATTCCATCGCAAGAGTATTTGGTTTTGGCCGAGGATTCGGCAGCGTTTCGGGTGTCGTATCCGACATTTACGGGTTTACTACAGCAGGTCGGCGGATGGAGGGCACTCAACAACGGCGCCGATCTGGTGAGATTGATCGATGCGTTCGGGTACGAAACAGATAGATTCGCGTACACGGAGACGTATGCGGATAATATCACTTGGGGGAAATCGCTGGTTGAGAGCCGCTGGGGAAGATCGTCGGTGTCAGGCGGGAGTCCGGGGCAGGTGAATGATCTGCGCTTCGCGCCAACCAGCGACAATCTGACGCTGACAATTTCGCCGCGCATTTTTTCACCTGACGGTGACGGGTTCGAAGATACAACTGCTATTGTCATCACCGCGCCAAAGGCGGACGCCTATACCGTGCGCATCTACAATTCGCAGGGCCGCATGATTCGTGAATTCGAAAACAAAGCGCCGGACCTCGCCGATGTATATGAGTGGGACGGCCGGGGTGACAACGGCGAGCGGCTTCCGGTGGGTATCTACATTGTGTTTGTCGAGGCCGAAGGAGTGCAGTCGGTCAAGCAGACGGTGGTGGTGGCGCGATGAAGACGGTTGTAAGATCGACTCTCGCCGCTGTAGGATTGATAAGCGTCCTTGTTTCGGCCGCTGCAGCATTCGATTTTCCGCAGTCGCACAGCGCGGGGGCCGGGAGTGTGACGATACTCTCGCATGCCAGCCCTTCGGATATGATCGCTCTTCCGGGAACGGTTGCGGAGCACTTTGCTGTCGGATTCGAATCGGGGTATCTGCGCCAGTATGATTTGAAAGATCTTGATCGGCTGTATGTGGCGGCGGCAGGAACGTATCGGCGCTTTTTCGGCGGGATCGGACTAGCGCAGTTCGGGATATCGGACCTGTATGCGGAGAAAACGGTAAAGGCAACGGCAGGATATCGGCTGGGCGAATTTACGGCCGGTGGATCGATTTCGGCGATGCGAGTGGAATTCGGCGGCAACTACGGGAGTGCGTCGCTTATTACGTTCGGGCTCGGCGCCGGATATACCAATGGCCGTTTCCGTGCCCACGTGTCGGGGGATAATCTGACGAATCCAAAAATGTTTGACGTGTCAGAGCCGGTCAGGCGGCGCGGTTCGGCGATTGCCGAGTGGTCAACAGCGAAGCGACTCGCCACGGTGATTGCAGCGACGAAAGTCGAAAAGGAATCAGTGAAGTACTCAATCGGTCAGCGTATTCCGCTGGCGAGGGGTTCGGCGTTGTATTGGGGAGTGTCTACCAGACCGGTCGAATACGGCGGCGGAGTCGATATCGCGACGAAAATCTTTACCCTGACCTACGGCGCAAAGATTCACCCGGTGCTGGGGCTGACTCATTCGGTGTCGATTTCGATTTGCAAAGCGCGTTCGTCGGAGACGACGTCGAATGTGACCGGAGATCGCGATGAATAACCGGATCGATATCGAGCGGCGCGAAGAAGAGATTCTGGCGCTGTACGCGGCCAAAGCGTCGGCGTCACGCGGGCGTGTCTATCCCGCGGTCGAGCATCCGCTGCGCACCTGTTTTCAGCGTGACCGCGATCGGATTGTCCATTCAAGCGCGTTTCGTCGCATGGAATACAAAACCCAGGTATTTCTGCCGCACGAAGGGGATCATTTTCGGACTCGCCTGACCCACACGATCGAAGTTGCGCAGATCAGCCGAACAATGGCCCGTGCGCTCGGACTTAATGAAGATTTGACCGAGGCAATTGCTTTAGTTCACGATGTCGGCCATACGCCGTTTGGACATGCCGGAGAAGATGTGCTCGACGAACTGCTCAAAGAATTCGGCGGGTTCAATCACAATCGGCAGTCACTTCGGGTGGTCGACCTGATCGAGCAGCGCTATCCTGAACATCCGGGGCTGAATCTGTCGTACGAAGTCCGCGAGGGTATCGCCAAGCATGAGACGAAGAACAAGAGTGTCCCGGCGGAATTTGATCCGTCGACCCGCCCGACGCTCGAGGCCTCGCTGGTCGATATCGCCGACGAAATCGCATACAGCGCACATGACATCGACGACGGTCTGCGCGCGCAGTTGATACAGATCGAAGATCTCCGCTCGCTGGCTATCTGGAGCGAGGCCGAGGCGGCGATGTTCGACGGACGCGGGGCCACCGCAAATCTGGTGGATGATCAGAAACGTCATTTGCTGGTCAGGAGAGTAGTCGACCAGGTCGTCACTGATGTATTGGCGCAGACCGAAGCGAGAATCGGTCAATTCAAAATCGATAGTCTGGATTCGATGCGGCACTCCGCGGAACGACTCTGCTGCTATTCACCCCAGATGGAGATTCAGATCAGACAGCTCAAGCAGTTCTTACGCGAACACCTCTATCGCCATCCGAAACTCGGCAAACTTTCAGAACAGGCCAAAGAGATCATAACTACCCTTTATAATCGGCTTAATCTTGATTTGTCGGGGCTCCCGAGAAGATATCAGGAAATGCTCCAGACCGAGCGGCAGGAGATTGTCGTGGCCGATTACATTGCTGGCATGACCGACCGGTATGCCGAGCGGGCCGCCAGCACACAGTAACTGTGTGACGGTCACGGGTCGTTTGCCGAATTGTGCAAGCGACTGCGGACTGTTTTGGTCCAATTTCGCATCCGAATGCTTTCCTTCAAGAGTTACTCACATTTTGGAGTGGTTTCGTGGCGACGTAACGTGCTGTATGACAACAGATTGACGAATTTGATAGTTCGGTTACAAGGGGCGGCCTGATTTTTGCTCTATTTAAGTTGTCAAACCTGAACCCTTAACCAACATACGAAACTCCCGAGGAGGAGGAACAATGCGTAAGACAGTGATGGTGATGCTGGCGGTCCTATTGGTCGCCGGTGCCTGGTCCAGCGCGAATGCCTGGACAATCAACTTCGAGAACGGTCTTGGCCATGACGGCGAAGCGATCGCCTCCACGATCGCCGGTATTTCATTTACCACCGTTAACGGCTACGACTGGATCTACGGCGACGGCACGACCAATAACTGGAACGTGCAGAGCCCGGATGTCACCTTCGGCGGCAACTACTTTATTCACAACCAGGTGTTTGCGTTCTGCGGTATTGACGCGAATGCCGGCGCCGGCCGTGTGGATTTCGACAATCAGGACGGAAGCTTCTTCTCGACCTACTACTGCTCCGCGTCGAACTTCTATCTGGAAGCGTACGACAAAGACGGTAACATGATCGACTCTCAAATGGGCGGCCCGAACCGCGACATCGACGGCGGCACCCAGATGGAGCAGCTGAGCGTTGCGTCCGGCTCGAACAACATTGCCTATGTCATCATGCATGACACCGGCAATTTCTGGCTTTGCGATGATATGTCTGGCGACGCCACTGGCGTGCCGGATCAGACCCAAGGCGCGGTGCCGGAACCGGCTACCCTGCTTCTGTTCGGTCTTGGTCTCGTTGGCGGAGCGATCCGCAAGCGCATGGCGAAGTAATTCGCTTTAGACCGGTATTTTTGAAAACGGCGTTCGAAGGGACGCCGTTTTTCTTTTTTGTCCAACGTGGTGTCAGGCGTCCCGCCTGACACATGCCCGTTGCGTCGGTTCCTTCCGCATCTTGTGGTGAGGTGAGAACTGACGCGTTTTCACCCAGTCAGGTCTTGTCCGGCTGAAGCCGGAACTAGGACCTGACTGAACTCGAAACGGCACGGCAATCCGACCATTGTCATTCCTGCGCAAGCAGGAACCCAGGATGTCCGAAAATGAGCGAACCCCTGAACATTCTGGGTCCCAGCTTTCGCTGGGATGACAATGGGGGCTGGGATGCCATTGGGGGCTGGGATGACAGTCGAGGGGTGGGATGACAAGACGTCTTGGGACAAGCGGTGCCTCACCATTCGCATCTCACCACGTCAAAATGTGAAGGTTAGTGCAGGCCGAAATTGGCCCCTGGCGTCTCTCGGTCAATAACCGATAGCGCCACAATGATTTGCGAGTGTGCTTTTCTTGGAATTCGCAGGGCACGGGGGTTGCAAAGTAATCCGGCATGAACTGTTATTTTGGCGCCTACAAGTATCCGGAAAAGAGTCTGATCGATAAGACTGCGGTGGTCATGTTTCACATCCCCGACATCGGGATTCGCTTCAAGGCGCCGTTTGGGGCGGTCAACGACGATCACTCCGACTATGCTTCTCTCTTGGCTCTGCTTGAGTTCATAGATACAAATCAGAAATACTTCACGAACCGTGCCTATCAGATTTTCGGGACCAATCCGCACGTCATCAATCAGATTAACGGCAAAGAGCAGTTTCCTCCCGAATTCGGCGCACTGGTCGAAAAAGCCCGTCAGTATCGCGAAAAATACCGCTTCTCACTCGCCTGGATTTCACCCAAAGAGAACAGCGCCTACGATTCCCTTTTGGATTGACCCGCTTCCGATAGCGGGCGTATACTTGGGGGATGACTCCCGAACAACTGGGAAAAGAAACCGCCGCCGGGAAATTCCATCCGGCCTACTACTTTTACGGCTCCGAGGATTTCCGGATTATCGAGGCCGAAAAGTATCTGGCCCGCCAGTTTCTGCCTGATCTTCAACTCAAGACCAATTACCGCCGTCTGGATGCCCGCAAGACGAGCTTCGCCGAAATTTCGGCTGAGCTTTCTGCCTATCCGATGCTGGGCGAACGATTGGTAGTGGCGGTTACCGACGCTCAAAAACTAACTACCGATCAACTGGAACGGTTGGGCAAATTCTTGAAGCCCCCTGACCCGAGTCGACTGGTCGTATTCTCGACGCCGTCGGAACGTGCCCCGCGAAAAGACTCGGCGTTTTTGAAGCGAATAGTTGATATGGCCGAAGCAGTCGAATTTAAGAAACTGACTGACGCCGAAACGCAGCGTCATATCATGGCCAAGCTCAAAGGGAGCGGACTGAATATCGATACCAAGGCGTTGACCCTCCTTGTCGAATCAGTGGCGGGAAATCGCGGGGCGGTCGAACAGGAAGTCGACAAGCTGATCAGTTACAAATCGCCGGGGGAGACGATCAGTGTCGATGATATTCGCCAACTAGTCGGCGGGTACGAAGTCTTTGTCGTTTTCGATCTGGCCAAAGACGTCATCTCGCGCGACAAACATCGGGCGATTGCGCAAATTCGCTCGCTTATCGCTGACGGCAACTCGCCGACTTCCATTCTTTTCTGGGTTAGCAAATTTCTGCTTGAATTGTATCTGGTCAAGAACGGAAAACAGCTCGATTCGAAACGCCGCTGGATGGCCTGGAAATATCGCGACCATACATCCAAAGTCGACAACGCGCGCCTGGAAGAAATGATCGTCAAATCCGCCGAGGCCGATGTGCAGATGCGCCGCTCGACCGTCGCGCCGGATATCTGCCTTGAGATGTTGGCGGTCGAATTGATGCAGCTGTAGCCCTCACAAAAATCATGGAAGAAAAACCGCTCACGCCTGTAAACCCATCGGGTACAACCGCCGAAGAGCATGCGCTCGTTGAGGCGGCCCAGCAGGGGGACGGTAAGGCGTTCGGGCGCCTTATCCGGCTGCACCAGAAGCGGTTGTTCCGGTTTGTCTATGGCCTGACCGGCTCGTTCGATCAGGCGGAGGATATCGTTCAGGAGACATTTGTGAAGGCGTATGGCGCGATTTCGACATTCAAACTCGGGTATGCTTTTTACCCCTGGCTATCGACTATAGCGCGAAATTTGGCCTTCAATCAGATAGCCCGCGAGGAACGCAAAGAGTCGCTTGACGAAAAGACCGAGGCCGGGTTTGATCCGGAGTCGGCCGATCTTGGGCCGCTTGATAAGCTCCTGAATGAAGAGGCCCAGGCGCGGTTTTTCAAAGCGCTGATGGCGCTGCCGTCGAAATATCGGACCGTGTTTGTCCTGCGGCACTTTGAGGAAATGGATTACAATGAGATTTCGATTTACTTGAAGATTCCACCGGGGACAGTGGATTCGCGTCTGTATCGGGCGCGCAACATGTTGGTTGAGCAGTTGAAAGATTTGTTATAGCGATGGATCACAGTTACTAC
>CAYVWS010000141.1:0-6683 GCA_964455535.1 uncultured Ignavibacteriales bacterium
GATCGCATTGTCGACGCCCTCTGCATGCAGTTGGTGATGGACCCGACCCGCTTCGATATGCTGCTTCTGGGCAATCTCTTCGGTGACATCGTTTCGGACTTGGCAGCCGGCCTTGTTGGTGGACTCGGCGTAGTTCCCGGCGCGAATATCGGCGACGAGTATGCGGTCTTCGAGGCGGTCCACGGCACCGCGCCGGATATCGCGGGGAAGGGGCTGGCCAATCCGACCGCAGTGCTTTTCTCTGCGCTCCTAATGCTTCGTCATCTGGGCGAACGCGACGCCGCCGATCGCATTTGGAAAGCGGTCGTGCTCACACTGGCAATCGGCCACCATCTCACCCGCGACCTGGGCGGGACACTCTCGACTGAAGAGTACACTAACGAATTGATAAAAGAGATCAAGAGTCGGAGTGTGTAAGGTCTTGTATGCGTCGATTACTCGCACTGACGGCATTGGTTTGTTTGCTAAGCTGTCATCCGAAATATTCTGAACAAGGCATGCGTGAAGTGAAGCGGTTCGATTCTTGCATAAGTGTGTGCACCATGCCTGAATGCATTGACTCCAGTCTGCTGCTCGGTAGTCAAATTAGAGATTCTGGATTTGTGGGCACGATGCATTTGGGCGATCCCTTCGCTGGGATGACAATGATCATTCCGGATTCTCTTCTGAACGATCTTGCCCTGATCTTCTACACTTCGAAAGTTGTCCCCGTGATGAGCGTAACGCAAACTTGCGCCATACAGGGGCCAGTGATTCTCGGATTTGACGTGGTAGGTAAACCGCTGCCGACACCAGGATTGTACTTTGTATATGTGTTCCACAACCGCAAAGCAGTTGGCTTAACTACCTATAAGAAATATTGAAGCGAAGAAGACATGCCCTCTCAAACCCCCACCGACGGTCTCGTATGCTGGAGCTGTGGCCGACCGACCGGCATCACCGGCAAAGTCACCCGCTCCGACGAATGCCCCAACTGCATGGCCGCGCTGCGATCGTGTCGCGGCTGCCGGCATTTCGATCCGACCCGCCGTTACCAGTGCCGCGAGAATGTCGACAAGAACATTGTCGACAAGGACAAAAACAACTTCTGCGATATGTTTCAGATGCGCGATGTCGTCAAAAAACCCGGCGGTATCTCCACTCAATCCGACAGCAAGGATACCAAGAAGAAGAAATTCGACGACTTGTTTAAAGATTAGTCATAGTAGGTCGGGTTGGCAGGTCACGCGCCAGCGGGACGCCGACTACCCGACATCTTCAAGGATTGCACAACTCATCGCATCGTCGTTGCGAGGAGCGGCGTTTTCGACGCGACGAAGCAATCTCACGTGCGCTACGAGTATTGACACAAAGCCGAGATTGCTTCGCTTCGCTCGCAACGACAGAGTGTGAAGTGTATCAACGAGTACCAAGCGGTGGGCCACCAGAATTATTTACCGCTCATTCGGCGCTTCAAGTTCCGATGAAATCTTTATCTGTTTCGGACCGCCCGCGACAACTTCGACCGGCATCTCGATACGAAACTTGTCAAACATGCACACTGTCGATTTGTTCTCGCAGAAATACGCGACCACATCCATTGTAACGAGCGCCTGACCGGGCGATGTCATCACCGCCAGATCAAACGGGAAATTGATTGTCCCCGGATCATACGAACTAAACGAGCGCGGGAAACTCACAGCTTTGTTGTCGGCATACCAACTCAGATAACTCGGTGCTTGATCAGTCAGGTGGTACCCAAGCGGCGGCTCGACAACTACTGTAATCGTTGCGCTCCCCGGCGCAATCGACTGCTTGGCGATCTTCACCACTCTGCCGGAAAACTTCGGCGGCGTCGCCGGAGCAGCTGATGCTTTGTCTGCAGGATTCGGCGTTGCTGTTGTCGATGCCGCGCTTTGTCCGCTGGTTTCTCGTACATCAAGTGTACCAACTTTTCCGGATGCCAGATCAATCGTCCGGATCTTGTGATTGTTCACATCCGCCACGTATAGCACATTGTCGACCGCCACCAGCCCGCCCGGTTCGAAGAACAGCGCGCTCTTCAAATCACCGTCGGCAAATCCGCCCTTACCGGTTCCGGCGAAAGTCGCCACTGTAGCGGTCGCCTGATCGATTGTTCTGATTTTTGAATTGTAGGTATCCGCGACATATAACTTGCCGTTGTGATACAGAACACCAAGCGGATGCTGGAAGCGTGCCAGATGCGCCGCGCCGTCGATATCGCCAAAGTCGAACAGTCCCGCGCCAACAATTGTCTCCACCGTTGCCGTATCATTCAGATTCACGCGGCGGATTGAACTCGTCTCGCTGTCGGCCCAGTATAATTTCTTGCCGTCGGTCGAGAGGCCACTCGGCTGGGCCAGAGAGGCCTCCGCCAGTGGACCGTCGTGGATATCTTCCCGCGCCGATCCCGCCCAGGGCCGCGCGTTCCAATTCGAAATATCAGCGACCCAAATCTGGTGAGCTCCGGCCATCGCGATATAGAGCTTGCCGTCATGCACCAGCACATCCCACGGTGAATTCAACTCGACCGATCGTCCCGTCCCCGGCTGATTGTATCCACCCGCCTGCTTGCCGGTGCCGAGTACAGTTGACACTGTGCGCGCTTTCAAATCGGCGATGCGTATCAGGTGATTTTCGGTGTCGGCGACATACAATGTGTCGCCGTCAAGAAATGTCCCCTGCGGATGACTGAACTGCGCTTCGCCGAATGCACCGTCAGTATTTCCTACTGAACCTGATCCAATCGTTTCAACAACCACGCCCGTCATATCAGTAATCAGAATCCGATTGTGATTTGAGTCAGTAATGATCAGTCTTTTCTTCTTGAGATCGGCGGATATCTTTCCGGGGAAGGACAGCACACTTGGCGTTGCCTTCTGCGATTCCAGCGCGAAACTGACCGGACCGGGCTTTAGTTCGCCCTTCTTCGTGAAATACGGTATCGCCTTAGCGATGATCGGATCAAACAGATCGAACGCCCCTTCACCCGATTGTCCGCCGATAATCTTGCCGTTAGGATTGATCAGCACCAGCGTTGGCCAGGCCCGCGCGCCGTACGAGCCCCACACTTCAAAGTCGTGGTCGTTGATCACCGGATGATGTATCTCATAGCGCAAGATCGCCTGCCGGATCGCTTCGGTCCCTTTCTCGTTGGCGAATTTGGCCGAGTGTACGCCGATTACCACCAGTTCGTTCGGATATTTCTCTTCGAGCTTCTTCAGATCGGGAATGACGTGCATGCAGTTGATGCAGCAGAAGGTCCAGAAATCCAACAGCACCAATTTGCCGCGAAACTCGCGGAGCGAAATCTTGTGATCAGAATTGAGCCACTCAAGATCGGGTGGAAAATCGGGGGCGTTGATGTTACCGTCGAGCGTGGAATCAGGAATAGTCACTGCCGCCATTTGGTCTCCCTGTTTGTCGGCCGATCCCTTCGAGCAGGACATCCCCGTTGCGAAGATTACGCCGGATAGCACTACATGCCAAAGTCGAACTGTCATGCCAGTTACCTTAGTGTGAAGAAGTTTATCCCGGATTGAAATCTACCCACCCAAACGCGCATTTCAGGCGGTTGGTTCCAGCGCGGCCAGACCCGCCCCGACTATGCCGGCATCGTTGCCGAGGGTTGCTTTGGTTAGGTGCGCGCGAGTATGAAGGTACGGTACGAACTTGTCGAAATTCTCGCTCACGCCGCCGCCCAGAATAATCAACTCGGGGGAGAGAAGCTTTTCCATTTCGGCCAGCACGCGATTGACACGTCCGCCCCAGTCTTCCCAGCTTAAGTTCTCGGCCGTCCGTCGACTCGCCGCTGCAATCGATTCGGCCTCGACACCTTCGATATACACATGCCCAAATTCGGTATTCGGCACCAATCTCCCGCCGACAAAGAGCGCCGAGCCGATTCCGGTGCCGAGTGTCAACACCAGCACAACCCCGCGATTGCAAAATGCACGCCCCGCGCCGAATTTCATTTCGGCCAGCCCCGCCGCGTCGGCATCGTTGAGCACCGTCACCGGCACATTCACCGCGGCCGCGATGGTTTGAGCTACGTTTTTGTTCAACCAGTCTTTGGACAAATGCACAGCGGTCATCGCGACGCCATTGATAACTACCCCCGGATAACCGCACCCGATCGGCCCGTGCCAGTCGAGGTCACGAACAATCTCGGCAATGACTCGTGAAACATTCTCCGGTGTCGACGGCTGCGTTGGTCTGGTCAGAATATCCGAGACAACCCGGCCTTCCGACATATCAACAACACCGGCCTTGATTCCTGTCCCGCCGATATCAACACCGAGCACACGCGATTGAGAGAGATTCATTGCCCGTCAACGTGCAACATCATGCGGCTGACGTCAAGGCCGAACTTTGCGGGTCAAATTCCTGAGGTTCGGGCTGCGATCCGACGGCGGCGGACTTAGCCCGACGCTCACGCGCTCACCGACGATCTTCTTTGGTATTGTGATCATTTACCAACCCAAACATTCCGGAGCTACTGAGCCGCTCTATTTCCCATCTCAGTCGTTTAGGTGAGCGGAACGTCGCCCTGAGCGGAGTCGAAGGGCGTCTGTTGTTTTTTTCCCCCTGACATTAGTCCCGCTCACAAAAAAAGCCCACCGCGAAGCGGTGGGCTATCAAATCCGAACGCGGCGATGCCGCTCAACCCTTTTCCATCATCTGCCACACCCGGCCTTCGAGCATTAAAATCTGACCCGGCGTGCCGGCCAGTTTCACCATCGCCAGAAGGTCATTGGCCGAAGCAACTTCTTCGACCTGCTCACTGACTTTCCAGTCGATGAAATCACGAGTGGCGTGGTCGCCTTCTTTCATCGCCATGTCGACAATCTCGTGTACCATCTTGGTCGTCTTGACTTCGAGCGACACGAACGCTTCGCAGGCATCGAGCGCATTCTTGTAGCTGGTTTTCGGTTTGTCCAGCTCGGTCAAGACTACTTCGGCGCCCTGATCTAACAGGTACTTGGCGATCTTCTCGGCATGTTCTTTCTCTTCGTTGGCTTGTTTGAAAAAGAACTTGGCGAAGACTTTGAGCCCCTGAGTTTCAAACCAGTACCCCATGGCCATATACGACCAATAGTTGTGGTGCTCATGGATCACCTGCTTGTTTAAGCGGGCGGCCATCTTTGCTGATATCATCATATCGATTTCTCCTCGTTGTTCACGTTTGATCTATCGGATTTCAAACGCTTGTTTGCTCTATTCGTTCCCCAAATCTGCCTCTTATACCGCCAAAAGCAAGCGGATAATGGACCGCCTGGCAAGGAATAAATGAAAATCAATTTCAATCAGTCATTTTTTGGTGAAATGCGGTGGGAATAGGGGTCAGTACTGCCCCTTGCGGAGAGGGAGCAGAGTTTCGTAGATTAGATTGTACATAAATGAGAAGGCCGGGGAAGCGTACGATGTTCGGGCGGGTTCCGAAACTGCTGTTTGGGTTGATCCTGATCATGGGTCTGCCCGTTTGGGGGCGAGAGCCTCTGCTTGATTCCCTGAGATTTGAATCCCTTGAGCTTTCCACGGCAGTAGACAGTCCCGCCATCTGTAGGGCAACTCACGACATCGGTAGGATGATGCTGGGTGTAAGTAACAACGGTACATTCGGCCGCGCCTACGCAGCATCCAGGCGCTTTTGTTTTGGCGCTGATGACTTTCTTGGCGGTTGTCAATTTCCCAAGGAATCAATTTGGGAATATCTGGCGGGTGGCGCACTTTGGATCGGAGCCATTGTAAACCGCGACACGCTTGTGTCTATCGGCGGTGCACTCGACTACGCTTCAGGAAACTCACTCTATGCGGGCGGTGAGCTCTTTCCGGATGCGAGTCCTGACGGCGAGATGCAACTACGCTCAACCCGTGATCCTACTAGGCCCGAGTACGATGGAGCTGTGTCAGAACAGGATTTCATTGCTGTGTACACTGACACATGCACGGCCTGTCCGGGGATGACTAAGGACCGAATGGACTTTCGATCTCATCGCCCGATGAAGATCGAAGTGACTCAACGTTCGTATGCCTGGTCGTACCCGTATGCCAATAGTTTCGTGCTGTTCGATCTCTCGATTCGAAACATCGGAATATACCCGATTAGTAAGATGTACATTGGAGTTCATGTGGACGCTGACGTACTCAGTCCTCCGAATGATGTCGGTGGATTTCGGACAACCCTGCCCGCTTTCTATTCGAAAGCCCCTGATTGTAATTACGACGACTCAGTGAACCTTGCCTGGGTGGCCGACAATGGCGAAGAGGGGCCTTTTGTTCCAAACGTAACTGCAACGAGAATTGTCCGGCTCCCGACTGACGATGCAGTAATTTCCTACAATTGGTGGGTGGGCGCCTGGAACTGGGGAGCCGGTTTTGGCCCGCAAAGAGCCGGCCGAATCCGGAATTTTGGAACAGGAGGAGACGGTGTCCCCACTGGCGACCGTAACAAATACTGGTTGCTTGGAAACGGCGAGCACGACTACGACCAAATCTATTCGTATGTAAACTCACAGGGCACGCCGGAGCAAACTGTTCCTTCACAGGAAGATGCTGCTGACATTTCAAACGGTACAGATATCTATTACTTATTGTCTATGGGGCCATTTCAACTCGCGTCGGGTCAAGCTCTTCCTCTGACATTCGCCTATGTGGGCGGGCTCGATTTTCATACAAACCCT
>CAYVWS010000142.1:0-6596 GCA_964455535.1 uncultured Ignavibacteriales bacterium
ATAAAAACAGTTCTATATTCGGGGGATGACATTCGAGCGCAAAGATAGCGGGCAGGCAGGATGCCTGCCGCGCACGGAATCTAATCCCACCGCAAGCGGTGGGGCACCAAAGCCAAGAATGGCGGGTTCGAGGACGGACCCGCCCTACAAGATAATTGCCTTCGTCGTGTTGATGTTGACGGGGTTGTTCGGGTTGGCACAGGGGGCGGAGGCGGCGAAATATCCGCTGTGCGATTTGCGGGTGCTGTATCTGTACGACGATCCGGCGCGCATCGATTGGGGGACGATTTACTATCTCAATGACGAACACGGCTGCCGGGTGGATCTAGTCACGTTAGCAGGCGGGGGCGGATTTGTAGCAGCGCACCGTGCAGTCGACGGCCGCGAACTGAACGCCTATTCATTCAGAGTGGTCACGTCAAACGCGAGCCGGTTTGATTCGGTCTATGCAAGATTGTGGCCGGACCGACGGCCCGATATGATCCTGATTGGCGATCTTGATTCGAGCGGCATGACAGCCCACTTTGCGGCAGTCACGACAGCCCTCAAACCCAAGACCGAGTCGATGTTCAATATTGCGCGGATCGGCCGTTGGACAGCCGATCAGTCGGCGAAGGGAATCACACTCAATGCGCGGGAGATGTTCAGCAAGTACCGTGACCGGATCACGAATGAATCACAGAAACTGCTTTTCGAGGGATTTGCGCCAAGCGAACCGTCGGCGATACTTAGTCGATATGCGCTCGAAGCGCGCATCGGCAAACCGGGCGGAGATTTTGTCTCGGGATTGCGCGTGCTCCGGCTGCAGGCGATGATCGATTCGCTGGTACCGTCGGGTGGAATACGCGAGGCGTTGTCGCGCAAGGCGGGAAATTATGTCGGGCTTCTGGAAATTGCACAGACGCAAAGCGGCAAAGCGCGCCTCGAGAGCATTGTCAACGCCCACGACGAAATGATGGCGCTTAGTGAGGCGGCAAAAGTTGAGCCCTCGTTGGCGCGTTCGCCCGAAGTGGGACCGTATCTGGATGAACTGACCGAAAAAGTGCACCGGGCGGCGCTTGATGAAACTGGGTTCAATTGGAACGGCGAAATCGTCGTCCGAGACTCGCCATATGGGCCGAAAGTTAAATTTGTATCGTCGATTGATATCGCCGGACCGGCGACTGTGCTCGTGTCGCGAGTGCTGTTTCATCCGTACTGGGACTCGACATTCGTGTTGCTCGATTCGACGCGCGAGACCATTCTGCCGCACCAGGCGTTTGTGCGGGAGTATCTGATTGATTTGCAGGGACGGCGTCTGGAATCGCAGAAGGCCGATTCGCTTCGCTTCACGATCGAAATGGAAGCCAGCGGAATTCCGATTGTGGCTGAGTGCAAACGCCCGGTCTGGAATTCGCCGCTGGTACGGGTGAAGTTCATGCCGCCGTATCATTTTGTGCCGCCCTTTGCGGCGCTTGAAGTCGATAAGATTGTGACGTCGATGTCGCTTACCGTGGCGGTGACCAAACCGCTTGATTTTGCCGGCACGGCGCGGATAGATTTGCAGACACCCAACGGCATGTTTGCTGGGGCGTATCGGCAGGACCTGACTCTTGAAAAGGGACAGGGGATGGAGTCGGTGCGGATTCCTTTTTCAATTTCGAAATTGTTCGAACTGGGTGTGCAGAATGCGGTCGTGACGGTCAGCGTTGACGGGCGAAAAGTCGATGCCGACACCTGTCGGGTGCGCATCGCGGCCTGTCAGATACCGGACACGATGACCATCGGGCTGTTTCCAGATACAAGCGGACAGCTCGAAGATATTCTGCGCATGACCGACGCTAAATGGCAGGCGATGACTGATCGGACTCTGGAAATTGGGAATCTGGCTGCCTACGACATTCTGCTGATCGGTTCGGGCTCACTGCGAAATTATCCGTCGTTTCGCAAAGTACGGGGTCGAATCGAAGATTATCTGAATGGCGGCGGGACAGTAGTTGTTATGGCTCAGCCCTCCGATTGGCCCTCGATGCTGCTTCCGATTTCATTGGCGCCGGTGACGACCGAAGTTTCGGGCAGTAGTATTATCGTAGCGGATCAGTCAAACGATCTACTCAAGCGCCCCTACCCAATTGGAAGCAGCGGATTATCGGCCTGGTTCACGCGACCGATGAAGACGCAGGCGGCGGTTATTTCGCCGGCGCGGCCTATTCTGACGGGTTCCACCGGAGAGTTGCTCCTGTCGGTGTCGTCGATCGGGCGCGGAAAGATCATTTACTGCGGTTTGCCGCTAACCGATATGGTTGGTTCGCTTAATATCGAAGCGATTCATCTTCTTTCGAATATTCTGAACAATTAGCCCGCAAATCTGTTTGGGTAGGTATTGCATTTGTGATTGCCCGCTACTCGGGTTGTCGCGTTATTGTTCGCGTTTGGATGACGCCCGGAGCGCCGCGAATTGTCAGGGTCACAAAGACCCTGACCCACCAAGAGAAGGCCGCAGGTAGAAACTGCTGAGAATGAGTTCGACAGATAAGAGTCAAGCAACAACGCCCAGGCGATTCGACCGGTTAATCAGCTATCTGAAGGGGTACCGCGGGTATCTCTGGCTCGGGGCGGTGTCGGTCATTCTGGCCAACGGGTTTCTCTTGGTCAACCCGTACATTGTCAAACTGATATTCGACAAGCTTGAAGCAAAAGAAAATTCCGGGGTCATCCTCAAGCTGGTCATCCTGATGATTGTGCTGTCGGCGCTGGCCGGATTTTTCCGGTTCATGATGCGGCGGACGATTATCTGGATGTCGCGACGACTCGAATACGACATTCGCGCCGAGCTGACCCGGCATCTGTTCTCGTTGTCGCCGTCGTTTTACGATACCAACCGTACCGGCGATATGATGGCGCGCGCCACCAATGACCTTGAAGCGGTGCGCCAGATGATTGGGCCGGGGATCATGCAGATTTCCAACACGTTTGTGACGGTCATCATGGCGCTGTCGATGATGATCTATTTGTCGCCGCGCCTGACGCTCTATGCCATTTTGCCGTCGATCATCTTTCCGGTCATGGTGTATGTACTTGGCAATCTCGTTCACAAGAAATTCATCAAGATTCAAGAGCACTTTTCGCTGTTGACTGCGACCGCGCAGGAAAATCTCGCCGGGGTGCGGGTAGTGCGGGCGTACCGTCAGGAAGAAAAAGAAATCGAACACTTCTCCGATATGTCGCAGACTTACGTGAAGTTGAATCTCGGCATGGCGCGTCTGTATGGCACATTCTTTCCGCTGATTGCGTTTTTAGCCGCGGGGTTGAACTTGGTCGTGCTCTATTTCGGCGGGCTTGACGTGCTCCATGGCGCGTTACCGCTTGGTACGATGGTCGCATTCTTCGCCTATCTCTCGATTCTGTATTGGCCAATGATGGCAATCGGGTGGGTGATGTCGCTGTATCAGCGTGGGACGGCCTCGCTTGACCGAATCAACGCCATTCTCAATACCCGGAGCGATATCCGCGACGAGTCGGCGTCGCTTGCCGAGTCGAAGATGCGCGGCGAAGTTGAGTTTCGCAATCTGACATTCGGCTACGACGGCAAGCCGATTCTCGACGGAATAAATCTGAAAATCACGGCGGGGATGACAGTCGGTGTGGTCGGCTTAACCGGATCAGGCAAGACGACGTTGGTGACGCTGCTCGCGCGCATGTACCCGGTGCGGCGCGGGATGATCTTTGTCGACGGTGTCGATGTCAACGACTGGACAATCAAGTCGCTGCGCGGCCAGATCGGATTTGTGACGCAGGAGCCGTTCCTGTTCTCCGATTCAATGCGTGAGAATATCAAATTTGGTCGTGAGATGGCGCAGGATGAGGCCGTCGTGAAAGCCGCGGAAATGTCGGCCTTGTCAAAAGATGTGGCCGGATTTCCCGCCGGATACGACACGATGGTAGGCGAACGCGGCATCACGCTTTCGGGCGGACAGAAACAGCGCACCGCTATCGCGCGAGCGCTGGCGATTGATCCGGCCATTCTGGTGCTCGACGACGCGACCTCGGCCGTGGACACCGAGACCGATCACGAAATCAACGAGGCAATTCGCAATCGCACCGAAAAGTGTACGACCTTTATTGTGTCGCACCGGATGTCTTCGGTGAAAGATTCCGATTTGATCATATTCTTAGAGGACGGCAAGATTGTCGAGCAGGGGACTCACGAAGAGTTGATGCAGATCGACGGCAACTACGCCGAGCTGTATCGCTCGCAGTTGTTGGCGGCGGAGTTGGAGCAGTTGTAGATGGCCGAAAACGGTTTCCACGAAGAAGAAGCGCTGGGGAAGGCCTACGACGCGCGCCTGATGCGTCGACTGCTGGCCTACCTGAAACCGTACAAAGGCATTACTGCCCTCGCCGTTGTGTTGCTTCTGATCGGCTCGGCGACACAAGTAGCGCTGCCGTGGATGGTCCAAGTAGCCATCGACGACTATATCGCCAAACAAAACGCCGACGGCTTCACCTGGATCGTGCTCGGGTATCTGGTGGTGATGCTTGTCAGTTTTGGCTCAACCTACGGCCAGACCTATATCACTATGTGGCTGGGGCAAAAGGTTCAGTTCGATATCCGGATGCAGGTGTTCCGGCATCTGCAAAAACTGCATTTGGGTTACTACGATAAGAATCCGGTCGGGCGCATGCTGACGCGGGTTACCAACGATGTGAACGTCCTTGATGAATTGTTTTCATCGGGCGTTGTATCGATAGTCGGCGACGTCTTCACTTTGTTATTCATTGTCGGGATGTTGCTGTATTACAACTGGCAATTGGCGCTGATCACGTTTCTGGTTCTGCCGCTGTTGATCGCGGCGACGTTTGTCTTTCGCGCCAAAGTGCGCGATGTATATCGCGAAGTGCGTTTGAAGACGGCGCGATTGAACGCCTATCTGCAGGAGCATCTGACCGGCATTCGCATTGTGCAGCTGTTCACGCAGGAGGCGCGGGCGTATGACAAATTCGATAAGATCAACACCGATCTTCGGACCCAACATTTCAAGTCGGTGTACTATTATGCGGTGTTCTTTCCGACAGTTGAATTGATCGGCACGCTTTCGGTCGGGTTGCTGCTGTATTTCGGCGGTGTAAAGATCGAAGCGGGGATACTTACATTCGGGGCGCTGGTGGCATTTATGCAGTTGGTGCAGAGGTTCTACCGGCCGATACAAGATTTGTCGGAAAAGTACAACATATTGCAATCGTCGATGGCGTCCTCGGAGCGAATTTTCCAGCTCCTCGATACGCCGGTAAGTGTAGCCGAATCAAAAGCGCCGGCGGTGATCGGGAAATTCAGCGGGCGAATCGATGTCGAGAATCTTTGGTTTGCTTACAACGATCAGGACTGGGTGCTCAAAGATGTGTCGTTCTCCGTCGCGCCGCGCGAAAAAGTCGCGCTGGTGGGTGCAACCGGAGCGGGCAAGAGTTCGATGGTTTCGCTGTTGTATCGATTCTATGATTATCAGAAGGGATCGATCAAGCTTGACGGCGTGGAATTGAAAAATCTGGCTGTTAGCGATCTGCGGTCGCACCTGGGGCTGGTGCTGCAGGATGTCTTTTTGTTCAGCGGCGATTATGCTTCCAACGTGCGACTGCGAAACGAAAAGATTTCCGATGATGAGGTACGGCAGGCGCTGACACGAGTCGGGTATGATCGGTTCTTCGACCGGATGCCCAACGGTATCGCGACAACTATCCAAGAGCGAGGTGCGACCCTTTCGACCGGACAAAAACAGCTGCTGTCGTTTGCGCGGGCGCTGGCGTACAACCCGGATATTTTGATTTTGGACGAGGCGACCAGTTCGATTGATACTGAGACCGAACGGTTGATACAACAGGCGCTGGATGAACTTATGGCCGAGCGGACCTCGATCATTATCGCGCATCGTCTCTCGACTATCGAGAAGGCCGACAAGATTATTGTGCTGCATCACGGCGAAATCCGCGAGATGGGGAAGCATCAGGAGCTGTTGGATCAGCGCGGAATTTATTACAAATTGTATCAGTTGCAGTATCGACGGCAGCAGGGTGAAGCGGCGGTAGAGAGCAAGGCGTCGTGACGCGAAAGTGTGCATCTCGACTACGCTCGATGCGTCGCGTTTATGGCATCGTGGCCTCATGCGTCTCGCGTGACGCGTACGGTTGGGAAAATTGTGTCAGGCGGGGACCCCTGACACTACGTCGAAATTAATAGCCGACCGCTCTGCGGTAGGGACGTGGCACAAGAACACGGAAAGCGAAATGACATCGGAACAGAGAAATACCGAGATATACAAATTCGCCAAACAACTGGCGCTTGAAGCGGGGGAGCTGTTGCGTGCGGGCTTTAACCGTGCGATCAAAGTGACATACAAGGGGCGGATCGATCCGGTGACTGAGATTGATCTGAAGTCGGAGAGGTTCATTGTCTCGCAAATCAAGAAGCGGTTTCCCGATCACGACATTGTCACCGAAGAAAACACCGCCAGCCGCAAGCAGGGGGCCGAGTATCGATGGATTATCGATCCGCTCGACGGGACGGTTAATTTTTCGCATGGCTTTCCCATCTACTGCGTGTCAATCGGAGTAGAAAGGAACGG
>CAYVWS010000143.1:0-6595 GCA_964455535.1 uncultured Ignavibacteriales bacterium
CGTACGATTCGAACTTCTTCACAAACATCGCCTGCGGATATTCCAGATTCGCCGCCACGGCCGCCGGAACCTGCGCCGAATCCGAATCAATCGCCTGCTTGCCCGCCAGAACCAGGTCACAGGCGCCGATCTTTTTCACTCCGGCTGCCAGTATCTGTGCAATCGCCTGCGGATCGCTTCCGACAAACGACGCGTCGCTCAGCAAATAGGCATCATCGACGCCCAGCGCCAGACAATCGCGCAGCGCCGATTCGGTGCGCTCGGTCCCGACCGACATAACGACAACTTTTCCGTTTGTCTTCTCTTTGATCCGCAGCGCTTCTTCAACGGCATATTCGTCGAACGGATTCAAAACCCCCGGCCCTGCGGGCAGCACTACCTGGTTCGCGGCCGTATCCACTTTGATAAGAGCGATTTCCGGAACCTGCTTGACCAACACCACAATCGTCATTTTTGTTTTTCCTACTTGTCAGTACAGAATACGAATTAGTACAGATTTTCAGCGCCAAATATCGCATGAAAGCCGACCTTAGTCAAGTTTCCGCAATTTTCTCACATTTTATTATTGTCTAGCATACTTTAAAGGTGTTTGTTGTCGATAATCAATATTGACGAAGAGGTCAATGTGGAGGATGTTATGGAAAACAAGGTTATTCGCACCTGCCCCACCTGTCTAACACCCATTACCATTTTGGATATCGCCTGCAACCCGACTCTGCAACCCGCCGGCATGGATTCGTACGACGGTTCCGAGTCGAATCTCGGGTATACTTTTGTCCATACCCCGTGCGGATCCAGCATGGTGATTCGCGTTGATGAATTACGGGATCTGCTGCCCAGTCTGGCCGCCGAGAGTACCGATTCGTCCTGCGGCTGTCTGGAACAGTGGACCTACGACGCCGACCGGCAGCAAAACTGTGACAGCTCCTGCAAGTATGAACCGTATCGGAAGTTCATGGCCGGGATCACGCAGATCAAGATGCTGGCCGAAACCAACCGCGTGCGTCCGGAAACCGCTCCGTCAGGCGATACGGTTGACGACGCCGTTACCAGCGGAGAGAAATCGTAGCGTTAGAACTCACGTTGCGCTATTGAGTTGTTCGAGCGCCATAGCCGCCGCCTTTTGTTCCGCTTCCTTCTTGGACTGACCGGAACCTTCGCCCGCTTTTTCCCCGGCGACGGTGACGATCACATGAAACGTTTTGTCGTGGTCAGGCCCGGCCTCGGAAATCACGTCGTATTTCGGCACGCCGTCCCCTTTGGCCTGTACCAATTCCAATAACTCGCCTTTGTAATTTCGCTGCGCCAGATCGGAGATGATCGAATCGCGCCGCGAATAAATCTCCTTTAAGATGAACCTGCGCGCGGGGTCAATCCCGCCGTCGAGATAAATCGCACCGATCACCGCTTCAAACGCGTCGGCGATGATCGAATTGCGTTCCCGTCCCCCGGCCCGTTCTTCATCGGGTGATACTTTGATATGCGCATTGAGGCCGATTTCACGCCCCACCTGAGCCAGCGTCGTCTCGTTGACCAGCATCGCCTTGGTCTTGGTGAGATTTCCCTCGGTTTCCCCCGGACGGTCCTTGTACAGCTGTTCCGAAATAACCAGCCCCAGCACCGAGTCGCCCAGAAATTCGAGCCGTTCGTATGATGTTCCCCCCCGATCGGCGCTGCGCGCGATCGAACGATGACTGAGCCCCAGTTCAAGTAGGGTCGGGTTGTCGAAGCGATATCCGGTCAGTCGATAGACCGCCGTAAATTCATCGGTGGCGCGTGACGTTGCCGAAGAAAAGAGTCGTCGAAACCAGCCCACAAGATTCTATCTACCGTTTACCGTTCACTGCTCCCACAATCAACGAGACATTGTGCCCGCCGAATCCGAACGAATTGGACATCGCGTAGCGTATCTCGCATTTGCGCGCTCCGCCCGCAACATAGTCCAGATCGCATTCCGGGTCGGGATTCACCAGATTGATTGTCGGATGCACGGTCTGTTGTTCTATCGACTTGACTGCTGCAATCAGTTCTACCGCGCCTGCCGCGCCCAGCAGATGCCCGAGCATCGACTTGGTCGAATTGCACGGAATCTTATAGGCCCGATCACCAAGCACGCCCTTAATCGCGCGCGTCTCGGCGATATCGCCAAGATCGGTCGCGGTACCGTGGGTGTTGATGTAATCGATCTGCTCAGGCCCAAGCCCGGCGTCCTTCATTGCCGCCGCCATCGCTCGCCGCGCTCCGTTGCCGTCCGGCGCCGGCGCAGTGATATGATGCGCGTCGGCGGTCATCCCGGCGCCGAGCACTTCGGCATAAATGTGCGCGCCGCGTTTGACCGCGTGATCGTAAGATTCCAAAATCAGAATGGCCGAGCCCTCACCCATGACAAATCCGTCGCGGTCTTTGTCAAACGGTCGCGAGGACTGTTCCGGCGCATCGTTGCGGGTCGACATCGCCTTCGCCTGACAAAATCCCGCCAGCGAAACCGGAGTGATCGCCGCTTCCGCCCCGCCGGTGATCATCACATCCGCTTCGCCGCGCTGAATGATCCGGTAGGCATCGGCAATCGCGTGTGCCGACGACGAGCAGGCCGACACGGTGCCATAGTTGGCGCCGCGGAAGCCATAGCGGATCGACACAATCCCCGCGCACATATCGATAATCATCATCGGAATGAAAAACGGCGATACCCGCCCCGGCCCCGCCGTGACGAGTTTGGAGTGCTGCTCTTCGAAAGTTCCCACCCCGCCGATTCCCGATCCGATGACCACACCGCACCTATCCAAGTCAAGCGACGTCAGATTGGCAGGATCGAATCCGGCGTTACGCAGCGCTGAATCGGCCGCGCAGATAGCGTACTGTTCGGTCAGATCGAGTCGACGGGCCTCTTTTTTATCGATGACCGCCGACGCATCAAATCCCTTTACTTCCGCGGCGATCCGGGTCGGGTAGTCTTTCACGTCGAATCGCGTGATCGTCCCGATTCCGCATTTGCCCGAAAGCAGCGCGTTCCAGTATTCATCGACTGTGTTCCCGAGCGGCGTGATTACGCCGAGCCCGGTGACCACTGTGCGGGTGTGAACCATGGGTATCCTTACAAATTGTGACGCGCGAAGAAACTACTTCGCGTTCGCCTTGATATAGTTGATGGCGTCGCCGACCGAGCGAATTTTTTCAGCTTCGGTATCCGGAATTTCCAGCTTGAATTCTTCTTCAAGCGCCATCACCAGTTCGACCGTATCGAGCGAGTCGGCGCCGAGATCGTCGACAAACTTCGCGGTTTCGGTGACCTGGCTTTCTTCCACGCCCAACTGCTCGACAATAATTTCTTTTACTTTCTGTTCAACAGACATGGTACTTCTCCTTACCTCTATTCACTGTTCCCTTATTTACATAGTCATGCCGCCATCAACCGCCAGCACCTGGCCGGTGATGTACGAGGCCTCTTCCGAGGCTAAAAACAGCACTGCCGACGCGACATCTTTCGGCAGTCCCGGCCGCGCAATGGTCAGTTTGCTCATGAAATGCTCACGGGCCTGATCGGACAATTTCGCGGTCATCTCCGTTTCGATATATCCCGGAGCAACCGCATTCACCGTCACATTGCGCGAACCCAGCTCTTTGGCGGCCGATTTGGTCAATCCCAAAAGTCCGGCTTTCGACGCCGAGTAGTTTGCCTGTCCGGCATTGCCGTTCAGACCGACCACCGAGCTGATATTTACAATGCGGCCATAGCGCTGTTTCATCATCACTTTGGCCGCAGTTTTCGTCACAAGAAACGCCCCCTTTAAGTTGATGTCAAGCACCATGTCCCAGTCCTTCTCGTCCATGCGGATCATGAGCGTGTCGCGGGTTATCCCCGCATTGTTGACTACAACATCAACCTGTCCGAACTTTTCGATTGTCTTCTCGAAAAGAGCCGAAACTTCATCGTTTAAGGTCACATTCGCTTTGACGCCGATTGCGCCATGCCCGATCTCGGCCGCGGTCTGGTCGCACGCCGCCTGATCGATATCGGAAATCACGACGCGCCCTTCGGCCGCAGCGAACGCTTCGGCCACTACCCGCCCGATTCCGCGGGCCGATCCGGTGACAATTACAGTACGATTGGAAAAGTCAAGCATACTCCCTATCCTACTCCTGTACGGTATCGCGGTCGCTTACGCCACCGCGGCGGCAAATGCCTGAATATCAGCCAGCGTGTCGAGATTGAGCATCGTTTCCGGATTCATCTCGCGCTTGGCCAAACCTGTCAACACTTTCCCCGGACCGATTTCTATAATCTTTGTCACACCCTGTGACACCAAATATCCCATCGACTGCGACCACTTCACCGGCGAGGTAATCTGCGCAACGAGCAAGTCGCGAATTTGCGACGGATCACTGACCGCGCTGGCCGTGACATTCGCCACCACCGGTACCCGCGGCGCGCTGATCTTTAGCGACCCCAGGAATTCTCTCATGCCGACCTGAGCAGGCGCCATCAGCGGCGAGTGAAAAGCCCCGCCGACTTCGAGCAAAATCGCGCGCTTGGCGCCCATATCCTTTGCTACCTTGACGGCTTCGTTCACTCCGGCCATCGATCCCGAAATCGCGATCTGCGCATTCGAATTGAAATTGGCCGGTACGACAACTCCCGCACCCGAGGCCTTATGACAAAGTTCAATGACCTGCGCTTCGCTCATCCCCATGAGTGCGGCCATAGTGCCCGGCTGCGCCACACACGCTTCTTCCATTAGTGTTGCACGGCGCACCACTGCGCGTATCGCATCCTCAAATGTCAGCGCTCCGGCGGCCGCCAGCGCGCCGTATTCACCAAGTGAATGTCCAGCGGCAAAGTCAAACGTCGGCATCGCATCGCCGAGAATCTTCATCACCGCGAGTGAGTGAACCAAAATCGCCGGCTGCGTAAATCGTGTTTGCTTGAGCTGCTCGGCCGGTCCATCGAACGACAATTTCGCTAGATCAACTTTGAGTTCATCAGATGCCAATTGGTATAGCGCGCGAACTTCGGCCGAGTGTTCGTGCAAATCTTTTCCCATGCCGACATATTGCGAGGCCTGACCGGGGAAGAACAGTACTGTCTTGCTCATACCGCTACCACCTCGCCGCCGCCGCGCCCCAAATGAGTCCGCCTCCGAAAGCCACCATCACAATATTATCGCCGGTCTTGATTCGTCCGCCGCGCACTGCTTCATCGAGCGCGAGTGGGACTGATCCCGACGACGTATTGCCGTACTTATCGATATTCAACATAACTTTGTCCATCCCCAGATTCATCCGCTTGGCCATCGCTTCGATAATGCGAATGTTCGCCTGATGCGGCACAAACAGCGATATGTCCGAGTAATCCAACCCGGCTTCTTTGACCACCATATCCGCCGCTTTCCCCATTTCGCGCACCGCGACTTTGAAAATCTCCGAGCCGTTCATGGTCACTTTGTTAGTGCCGTCATAGGTAAAGTCCGGCGTGATCGGATTTTTCGATCCTCCGGTCGGCATCCAGAGCCACTCGCGAAGCTTTCCGTTTGAGCGAAGATAGGTCGACAATATCCCGTGATCTTCGGTCGTCGGCTCGAGCACTACCGCGCCGGCGCCGTCGCCGAACAACACACAGGTGCCGCGGTCGTTCCAGTTAGTGATCGACGTCAGCCGTTCTGACCCGACAATCAGCGCTTTCTTATACTGTCCCGTTTGGATGAATGAATTCCCGATCGACAGGCCGTTGATAAATCCCGTGCAGGCCGCGACAATATCAAACGCCGCCGCATTGACCAGGCCCATCTTCTCCTGCACCACGCAGGCAGTCGACGGCAGCAAATAGTCCGGCGTCACTGTCCCCACAATGACCAGATCGACTTCTTCGGGTGTGGAACCGGACATTTCCAGCGCCGCTTTGCAGGCGGCGACTGCCATGTCGGAGTTATCTATGTCTTTGTCGCAATGACGTCGCTCTCGGATTCCGGTTCGGCTGACAATCCACTCGTCGGATGTGTCAACGATCTTCTGCAAGTCCTCGTTGGTCACTCGCCGCGGCGGAGTATACGATCCCGTTCCGGTTATCCGTGCTCGAATCTTTTGACCCATTGGATTTTCCAAAGTGATTGGTGATCAGTTCGTCGTGGATCCGTTCCTTGATCTTCTTGGCAGCCATCTCCCAGGCAATTTCTATCGCCCGCGCGGTGGCTTTGGCATTCGACGAACCATGGCAGATAATAACAATCCCGTTGACCCCCAGAAGCGGCGCACCGCCGTACTCGGCATAGTCGAACACTTTTTTCATCCGCCGCATGAACGGCAGCATCAGGTAGACCGCCATGCGCGAGAAAATGTTCGTGTCGATCTGCCGCTTGACCGCTTTCATCAGCAGCGGCTGAACCGACTCCGCGAATTTCAAAATGATATTCCCCGTGAAGCCGTCGGTGACAACCACATCCACCGTCCCCGCCAGCACATCACGCCCCTCGATATTCCCGTAGAAATTTATCTTCGACTCTTTCAGTCGTTCGTGCGCTTCGAAAATCAGTTCGTTGCCTTTTGAGCGCTCCTCGCCGATCGACATCAGCCCGACTTTCGGCTTTTCCTTGTTAAACAC
>CAYVWS010000144.1:0-6494 GCA_964455535.1 uncultured Ignavibacteriales bacterium
AATCGATGTTGGTGTGCCAGCCCGGCGTATTGAAGTTGTGCTCGATATGATCGACGATATCAAAACCGTTCTGATAGAAAGAATAATGGTCCGATGATCCCCCCATCGAGGTGATATACGGCACAATCGATGTCAGCCGTGTCGCCGCATCGGCGGCAATCTGACGGTACGCTGTGTTGCCGCCGCTTGAAAGATTTAGTCCCCAGATTGCGTCGGTGACATATGCAACCATATCGAAATTGTACATGCACTCAATGTTCGTTCCAGAATTTTTGAATCCTTGCGCCGCCGCTTTCGATCCGACGAGCCCTTGTTCTTCGGCTGAAAATGGCATGAAAATGATCGATTTGCGCGTCGGGACATCTTTGAAAATACGCGCCAACTCAAGCGTCAAAGTTGTGCCCGAACCGTCATCATCGGCGCCGGGAGCAAACACACTTCCCGACGACTGGCTGTTGTACGAATCATAATGTCCGCCCACCACGACATAACTGTTCGGCTCGGCGTAGCCGGTTTTCACCGCCATGACATTGAAGTGAATCCCGCCGCCGTAGCTGAATGTCGGCGTGGTGACATTTGTATATCCCCACAACTGCAGCTTTTGCACCATCCAGTCACGCGCTTTGTCAATTGAGTCCGACCAGATATACCGCGTGTAGTACGCTTCAAGCTTCTGATCAAAAGCCAAAAGCGAGTCCTGACTGACTCTTGTCGCCAACGAATCAGTCGGGTAACTGGCTGCGTTGAGATTTAGAAATACTTTTGACGGCGAGTATTCAATCGGCGTCTGCCAGTCGGTAAGCATGCCGATTTTCAGGCCCGTCTCCTGCTGAATCGAGGCCGCACTTGTCGCGCCGATCTGGACCAACGTCGCCCCGTGCGCGAGCGGTATCGTCCGGCCAAGTGCCGTGATATCTGTCGAATTCCGCCCTTGTGCCGGGTCGGGAAAACAGACCGCCAGCGTCGACAGATCGATATTCTTCGCTGCTAACGAGTAGTCAATCCCGGCACGAACCAACTGGTCCAGCTTGGCGTCATCCACCGCCACCAGATACTGATCGTCCTGTCGCAGGAAGGCAATCCCGCAAATGTCACGGGCAAGCTCCGCCTTTTCTTCAGAATCAACTGATATGAGAGCCAGATCTTCCGCCCAAACTGTCGCGCCGAGCGCCAACAGCAGTATCACAATCCATAGCGACGTTCGCATAGACATCCTCTTCCGGTAAGTACCGCTTTCAAGTCAACGAATAGACGATCCGGCAGTTCCGCCTGTTGGATCGGTCAACTTGGAGTATTTCGTCAACGTGCTAAGGGAAAGATGGGGCCGAATGGCAAAATCGTCAAGGCAGAAACAGCAACCTCAAATGCGGATTCCCTTTTGAATCGGGCGGAACATCCGGCGGCTATCGCCCATAAGTACCGACGTGATCTTTACCACCTGCCCCTGCGGAATTGCCGGATAGTCAGCCGCCGACCAGAGTGCGGCATTCAGATTTGGCTCGATATACAAAACGGTCGCCTTGAGCTTGGCGGTGCGCTCTTTCAAAAGTCGCATCCGTTCGCTTTCTGGTGCTAAGTGTCGGCTCTGACCGGAAAAGGCAAAGACAAACTCGGGCTGCGAACTGTACACCGTCATCGCCCCTATTCTCTCCCCGGCCAGCGACGATTCCACAAACTTCAAGAGCGACAGAAACGCCCCGAATTCAAGATCGATCATCTCTCCTTCGGCCCGGCATTTGAACAGCACGCCATAGTCCGGAACCGCGAATATCACCATGCCGTTGGAAAAACAGTGACTGGTCATATATGGGTCGACATGCGGCCCGATAACCGACGCCACATATGCCACGACGCTTTTGGCGGGTGTATTCATCCACCTGAAGACTTAGCAACCTCAATGCCAATGTCGAACTTTAGAATTCGCCCCTAATTGCCTATAATTCAATAGGTTACATGATGCTAAAATTCGCGCAACTACTCAGACACCTGTCCCCCTGCCGCAATTGTGAAAACCCGATCAACTATCCGTCAAGCGAGCCAGTAAGCTCATCCTTGAGCCCGGACTTGGCCTCCAAAAACTTCGCTTCGGCTTTGGCATAGACCGTTCCGTCGTCACCGACTGCCTCGGCGGTCGTGAGAAACAGTCGACCTTTCTTCTCTACGATTCTCCCCCTGCACACAAACTTGTCGCCGGTATGAAGCGGCACCAGAAATCGTACCGTTATCTCTGCGGTCACCGCGAAGTGCCCCGACGCTATGATCGCCTTCACCATCACTTCATCAAGCAATGTCGAAAGCACGCCGCCGTGAAATATTCCCTTGTACCCCTCGAACTGCGCATACGCCATCGATTCGGTTGTGGCGGTCTCGCCGTCCCAGAAAAACCGGGCCTTGATTCCGTGATCGTTGTCATCGCCGCAGACGAAACACCCTGAGTATTTGGCAATCTCTTTCATCGCGAATACATACGCCACGCACGCGCCGTCGTCAACTACCCAATAAAAAAAGCCCGGCACAAAGCCGGGCTTTTTCTTTATGAGCATTCAATTTCAGTCGCAAACGTTGGACTTGAAAGAGACCGTCTTGCCGCTTTCGGTAACGGTCACGGTGGTCTTGCCTTCTTCGAAGGTCACATCGACTGTCCAATCCGACGCAATCGGTGCGGCATCGCCGACCGTCACGGCCAATGACGCTTCAATCGTGATCGTTCCCGAGGTCGGACAGCCGGCATTCCAGCCGTTCGAACGGTCGACCATATAATTTGAAATCGTGCCGCTGAGCGTCAGCTCACGGACAACGGTCTCGGTCCCGGATTTGTCGACATCGGTAATCGTGACCTGCGCTTCGCCGTTAACTGTCGCAATGCTCTGGTCGGTGCCGGTAGCGGTGAAAGTCGAGCGCACTTCAGTATTCTTGTACGATTCGGTGGTGTCGTCGGCATTCGAGGACCAGTTGCGGACATAGGTCAGCTCATTCGCGCCGACCGGATTCGACTGCGCGTTGCCGTTGCGCGAGAACTGCACGGAATCGATGTACGAACTTGTCACGCCCGACGCTGAGTTGGTCAGAAGGAAAATATGCCAGGTGTCTTCAACCGACGATGAATCGGTCGGCAGCGGTCCGAAGGCCAGATCTTTTAAGATATCGTCTGTAGCCGCAATGGTCATATCCAGACCGAGATCAGTCAGGCCGACCAGCGAGTCGACGACTTCGTTCGACTGCGACACCATGTAATTGTACTCGGGGTTCGTGATCGGATTAGTCGGCGCCGTGGACTTCTTCGAACAGCCGATGATCAGCCCGGTGGCAACCACTGCGATCGCCACTCCCCACCCTGTCAGTTTCCGTGAACTCATACCCAAACTCCTTCCGCACATTCTGTTCTCCGGAGCCGGAGCCGTCCACGAAATCTTGCCGGATTTATTTGAGCAGGAACGCCATGATTGCCTTCTGAATGTGCAGCCGGTTTTCTGCTTCGTCGAACACCACCGACTGCGGGCCGTCCATGACCTCGTCAGTAATCTCGCGTCCACGCTCAGCCGGCAGGCAATGCATCACGATCGCCGTCGGGCTGGCTTCCGCCATCAGAGAACTATTGACTTGAAACTTCTTTAGCTTCTCTGCTTTGTCATCTGCCAGATGTTTCTGCCCCATCGAGGCCCAAACATCGGTATAGACAACATCGGCATTGGCCACCGCTTCTTTAGGATTGTCGGTGATCGTTATCTTACTCTGCGGATTGGTCTTGGCGCGCTTCAACAGTTCGGCGTCGGGCTGACACGAATTGTCGGTCCCGATGCGCAAATCAATAGGAATACGATAGGCCAGATTGAGCCAACTGTTAGCGATATTGTTTCCGTCGCCGACATAGGCAATTTTGTACGGTTCTTTCACCTTCAGATGCTCGATTGCCGTGAAATAATCTCCCAGTATCTGACAAGGATGGACCAAATCCGTCAGTCCGTTCACAATTGGAACAGTGGCATGCTTGGCCAGACCGTCGACATCGGACTGTTTGTAGGTGCGGATCATAATCATGCCGACATAGCGCGAGAGAACTTTAGCGGCATCTTCGATCGATTCGCGTTCCCCAAGTTTGATTTCTTTGTCGGTCAGGTAAAGCGAATTGCCGCCGAGCTCGTTGATCCCGACTTCGAACGAAATGCGGGTGCGGAGCGATTCCTTGGTGAAGATGCAGGCGACTGTTTTTCCCGCCAGCGGTTTGGGGGCGATTTCTTTGCGCTTCATTTTGCCGCACAGATCGAAAATCTCGCGGATTTCAGCGGCCGTGAAATCGGGTATCTGACAAAGTGACCGTGCCATATTCCATTCCTCCTAGGTCGTCAATATTTCGTCATTGCGAGTGTTCCCGTGCAGTGTCACCCCGGACAAGGCGCGACTTCAGTCGCGCCGCCGATCCGGGGCCCATCTTCTCTTCTGGGCCTCGCAATATCCTCTTCAAATTGCGCGGAATAAACGCGCCCACTCCCCCCAAGTCAAGCCGGATTGCGGCTCACCGAATCCGCTTCGTTTGACGTGAACACGGCAGGAGCGCAGGGCTCCTACCCTACAACCGACGACTTCACTCTGAGCTTGTCGAAGGTTCTATGGGTTGAATTTACACCCAGCCCCTCTGTCATCCCGCCCCCTCTATCATCCCAGCCCCTCTGTCATCCCAGCGAAAGCTGGGACCCATCTTCTCTTCGTTCCATGAGTGGCAGAAATTCCTGTCCGCCACCTCAGCCGTTTTCGTCGCGGCTTCGCGACGACGCACTGAGCGGAGTCGAAGTGCGATTCTTTACTACATCACAGCCCGCACCCTCCCCGCGATTGCCGCCCAAGAATCCGTTTGACAGACCCTCCCCGCACCGCCCATATTCCTCGCGCCAATCACAAGTCATGGATTACTTGTGTGAAGGGAGAATCACATGAAAAGTTGGCTAAGGATAGCACTGCTGACAGCCCTTGTTTCGCTGCCAATCTCAAGCCACGCCTACAATTTCTTCAACGCCTTTTCGCCCACCCTTACGCAAATCGACGACCACACCTATCGGTTTCGCATTCAAGTCGATTACAACTTTGACATGTGGGACACGCCCGAGGGCTACCCTTCCTTAGGCGCGTTCACTGGATTCTCACTCGGCCATTTGCTGGGCCAACACCAGCGAAATTTCAGACCGTGGAGCGACCAGCCGGGCGAATATGTGAACTACTCCGACGGTTGGTGGCGGGCATGGCATTTGGGTTTCTATCCGCTTTCGCTTCCCGGCAACGAATTCGGCTATGACTTCGACTACGACGGCGACCTGTCGCATCCGTTTGCGATTCACTACACGGGCGCGGCAATGTGGGCGTGGTTTGATAACGAACTGGGAATGCAGTACCGCAGCGAAGAGTACCGCGGCGCGGTGCTCGTAAATTTTCCGCCGTCGGCAGCACCGCACGCAATACCCGAACCTACAACCGCGTTCATGTGGCTGTCCGCGATGGGCGTCACTCTCATCTCGGGTCGATCGAAAAGAAGAGTCGTCTAGTGGCCTTCTCTTAGGATTCGCTTCGCAACTAAAGGGGATCCGTTACTTCACGCGATATTCGATGAGCCACATTCGCTTGGTCCGCGAAGGCAAAAAGTCATAGTAAGTGGCGTAGAATTCATTGTACACAAAACCCACGTTTGTCTGCAGGACTTGGCGTTGGAAATCTTCCGCGAAGCTTTCATGGGTATTAAACTCCCACGCATGCTCAAAAGTACCTGCACGAGTCACGATGTTCGAATCGAGTTTCTTCACATGTCGGTAACTTACCAGGTCACCACCGGAAACGACCGCGAACACGCTCGAATCCCCTACAGGCGGCAGAAGTTGGAGTGAGGCATATTCACTCGGCTCGCCCGGACCGGGAAAGTATTCGCCGCCCTCACGGGTGAACACGCTGTCTGCCCTGACCATTATGTGTCCCCAATAGAATGGAGGAAACCATGCTGGGGAAACCACGCACCAACGACCAAATGTGTCGAAGTACTCTTCGACTACTTGAAATGTGTCAGTTGAAACTAAGATTACGGTGTCAGATTCAAAAGTGGTATCCGCGTAGATCCATCGGGTGCCTACTTCAACCGGAAACACTTGGGAGTCGGGTTTGGTTAACATCACAGACTTCATGACGCGTACTTCGGCTACCAGTTCCGAGTCGGGCACTCGCTGATAGACCTCACTTGGCAGGGGCATCAGGGTCTTTAGCTGGTATTTCAAGTCACCTACATTGACTGCACCACCTTTGAAATAGACGCCACCCGAATCATTCAACTCACCTGAAACATACAAGTGCATTCGCTGCCCGGTGGGAATTATCAGCATTCCAACTTCCGCTGTATTGTGATGCCAGAACGCTGAATCATGTGTCCCGGCGGGCAGGCGCGATTCATCGATATACTGATCAAATCGCAGACTCAGTCCGCTGTTTGGAATGCTTCCTTCATTCCCGAACTTGACAGT
>CAYVWS010000145.1:0-4086 GCA_964455535.1 uncultured Ignavibacteriales bacterium
CATCAAAGACTTCAATTCGCCATATTTGTCTCACCTAAACATACTATACAAGGAACTCCCATGTCCACAGCGCCCACACCGGCGATCCCCGATCGCGCCGCCATCGACCCCAAGCACACCTGGAACCTCGCGGATCTATACGCTTCCGATGCCGCCTGGGAAGCCGATCTCAAATCAGCTCAATCGATGATCGAGCAGTTGAAGAGCTTCGCGGGGCTGCTGGCCGAATCACCCAAGACATTATGGGATTGCCTTGAGCTTCGCTCGGAATTATCTAAGACGCTTTTCTCGCTCTATCAATTCGCCTACCTGAGCAAAGATCTTGATAATCGCGTATCGAAGTATCAGGCGATGACCGACCGTGCCGCCATGCTCGGCGCACAGGCCGGCGCTGCCTCTGCCTACATCGAACCCGAACTGCTCACCTTGGACGACGCCACTTTGCGCAAGATGGCGAGTCAGTTTCCAAAAACAGATGTTTATGATTTCTTCATCGAAGAACTGATCCGCTCCAAGCCGCATATTCGTTCTGAAGAAGTCGAAGAACTTCTGGCGATGAGCGCGATGGTTTCCCGCGGGCCCGATTCGATTTTTTCGATGATGGATGATGCCGACATCGTCTACCCGTCCATTACTGACGAACACGGCCACGAAGTCCCGCTGACCAAACAGCGGTACGCCAAATTTATCGAGTCGGCGGATCGGCGGGTGCGGCGCGATGCCCACGAGAAATTCTACGAGCCCTACAAAGCTCGCCTCAATTCAATCGGTGCGACTCTGGCAAGTTCGGTCAACAAGGACATCTTCTATTCCAAAGCCCGCCACTTCGACTCCTGCCTGGCCAACGCCCTCGACGGAAACAACATTCCGCTCTCGGTCTACCACTCGCTTATCGAGGCCACCGAATCGAACTTGGGCGGCCTGCATGCCTATGTCCGTCTGCGCAAGAAAATTATGAAGCTCGACTCTATCTACGGCTACGACATGGTCTGCCCGCTCTTTCCCGATCAGGATTACGATGTCGACTACCCCCGCGCGGTTGAGCGATTACTCGAAGCTGTCGCGCCGCTCGGAAACGAGTATGTGACGGCTCTGCGCACGGCCATGAATTCCCGCTGGGTCGATGTCTACGAAACACCCGGCAAAGGCGGCGGCGCCTACAACTACGGGAATTTCTCGGCGCATCCGTTCGTGCTGATGAACTACAATAACACCGTCGATAACATGTTTACATTGGCGCATGAGATGGGCCACGCCATGCACTCATATTTGTCCTGCCGCACCCAGCCGTTCGCGAAACATCATTACTCTATTTTTGTCGCCGAGGTTGCTTCGACCCTCAACGAGGGCCTGCTCATGCAGCTTTTGATCAAAGAGTCGACCGATGTCCGCCAGAAACTCTATTTGCTTAATCGCTATCTCGATAACACGATGGGCACATTCTTCAATCAGGTCATGTACGCCCACTTTGAACTGGCGATTCACGAAGAAGTCGAAAAAGGCGGCGCACTCTCGCCCGACATGATGACCGCAATCTGGGGCGAGTACCTTCAGAAGTACTTCGGACCCGATTTGACCGTCGACGAATGTTCCAAACTGAAATGGGCCCGCATCCCGCATTTTTATAACATGTTCTATGTCTACCAGTATGCGACTTCTTACGCTGCCTCCGAAATGATCTTAGACAAGTTCTTAAAGGGCGAGAAGGACATCGTCGCGCGTTACCTCGAGATGCTCTCTTCAGGCGGCAAAGACCACCCGATCGAACTGCTGAAAATCTGCGGTGTCGATATGACCAAGCCCGATGCGGTCAGCTCGACTCTGAACCGCTTTGCCGAACAAGTCGCACAAGTTGACAAGCTGTTACAGTAAAAGGAGCATATCAATGCCACGATTTCGAATTCCGATTGTGATGCTGGTGCTGTTTCAGCTTGTTGGATCGGTATTTGCTCAATCGACTACCGGCGACACAGCCAATGCCCGCGTACGAGCCGCTATCGATTCCGGCAACGCAACATTCATGGAAGCCAATCGAAAGCAGGACGCTAAGCTGCTTGCTTCTTTGTTTTGTCCCGACGGCGGCTTTCTGTTGAAGAACGGCGTAAGTGTACTGACACCGGCCAACATCGAAAAGGAATTCGGCCCGTGGCTGCAGGAGTCGGGACCATTCGAGATGACAATCACCACCAAAGACGTTTGGGTCATCGATTCAATGGCGTATGAGTACGGTGAGTACACCCGAAAGTCGCTCAAACCGGGCGGCGATTCGACCACACGCGCCGGACGCTATTTTGAGATGTGGAAACATCAGCCCGACGGTTCCTGGAAAATCTACCTGGATTGCGGCCTTCCCAATTGAGCTTCCAATCTCGACCGTCCAATTCTTTGTAGGGCGGGTTCGTCTTTGAACCCGCCATCTTTCCCTCTGTCAGTCCAATCCTCTGTAGGGCGGGTCCGTCTTCGAACCCGCCATTTTTTCGTGCGCGGCAGACGCCCTCGTCTGCCCGTCCCAGTCGACACTTGAAACGGCAGAACCGCGTCGCTGCGCTCGGGTTCTGCTCTACATGAATCAGGTGCCCTCACCTGACCGTCTTCACAACCTCGCCAATTTCCGAAAGAGAAATCCCCGCTCAACCTCATTGTCGCATAATTTAATCGCCCGCTCATACGCCACTCGGGCGTCGTCGTGCTTCCCGACTCGGCTCAGCATCTCGCCCCGCGTTGCGTGATACAAATACTGGCAACTCATCGCGTCGCTTCGCCCCAATTGGTCAAGCGCCGCCAGCGCAACATCCGGTCCCTTTGCCCCCGCCAGAGCCACCACACGGTTTAGCTGAACCACCGGATTCGGATCAATGGCAACGAGCGCATCATAAAGCATGAGTATCTGATTCCATGGCGTCACCTCGTATGATTCCGCCAGCGCATGGCACGACGCAATCGCCGCCTCCAAATGATAACGACTCAACTTCTCTTCAGCGGCCAACTGCAGGTATACAAATCCTTTGCCGATCTCAACTTTGTCCCACTTCGCGCGGTCCTGCTCTTCAAGCGTCAGAAGCTCTCCGTCGCTTCCCACTCGCGCCGCGAGACGTGAATGCTGGAAGTAGAACAGCGCCAACAGCGCCGGAACTTCGGTCGAAGTAATTGTCGGATGTTCACGCAGCAATTCGGTCAATCGAATCGCTTCATCGCATAATTCTTCTCGCACTAATCTGTCGCCGCCGGTTGCCTTGTACCCCTCGTTGAACAATCCATATAGCGCTGCAAGCACGGTATCTAGGTAGTCGCGAACTTCAAACTGGGACGGTGCCTGAAGCGCAAGGCCGCCTTCGCGAAGTGTCCGCTTGGCCCGAACCAATCGCTGGGCCATCGCCGGTTCATCGACCAAAAACAAATTGGCAATCTCCCGCGCCGAAAATCCGCACAGCAGATGCAGAATCATTGCGATCTGTGTCGTTTCAGACTTGTCGCACCGACAGCAGGCAAACATCATCGCCAGCATATCGTCGCGCAGCTCGGCATTGAACTTTGGATCAGAAGCTTGAGCAAACCGCGACAGTGTCGCCTCGACGTGCCGCTCCACATCTTCGCTGATTCGTTGTTTCATGTTGAGATGTCGCAATTTGTCCAGAGCTATTCGCTTGGCGGTGGTCGTCAGCCATCCCGCAGGATTTTCCGGCACACCGTGATGCGGCCAGGTTTTCAAAGCGCGAAGAAGCGTCTCCTGCACGACATCCTCGGCCAGATCGAGATTTGATGAGCCCAATAAGCGCGTGATAGTCGCGGTCAACTGCCCGGCCTGTCTGCGAAACAGATGCGCGACTAACCCCGGTATATTGCTTGAATTCGATTCTGTCAATTCTTCTATCCAGATAGCAGTAGGTCGGGTTGACGATCCGCCATTGGCGGATTGGCTACCCGACATATTCTCGCCTTCCGATGGATATTGTCGGGTAGTCTGCGCTCCGTAAACGGAGCTTGCCAACCCGACCTACTCTTGTCCGCAGCCGACGCTCTCGTCTGCCGACTCATCACTCAAATCTAATGCGGCGCGCTGAAGGCCCTACGCAGTGGCCGTGCCAC
>CAYVWS010000145.1:4186-6473 GCA_964455535.1 uncultured Ignavibacteriales bacterium
GTGCGCGGCAGACGCCCTCGTCTGCCCGTTGTCTTTCTACTTCAACAACACCACCTTGGCCGTCTTCGTCTCCCCCATCGCCGCCACTTTGACAAAATACACGGCCGACGGCAACTGCCCGGCATTCCACCGCACGACCTGCTCACCCGCAATCATCGAACCTTCCCACAACTCGGCAATCTTTTGGCCGAGCAAATTGTAGACCTCTATTTTCACATCCGCTCTATGAGGCAATGACAACGGAATAGTAATCTCGGCGTTGAACGGATTGGGATAGGGGCGGTTGAGGGTGAAACGTAAAGGAAGTTGCTCGGATGGGTTGTCAGATTCGACAGCCGTCGAGATTCCGAGCACGAATACTCTCACCTGATTGTCAAGACGGCTAACGACACGCGGCAAGCTGTCGGGAAAATCCAGATTCAATTCCTTGATTCCTGCGGGTAACGAGATCGATCGCGCCATTTCCTGGGCATCGTTGCCTCGAAACAGTTTCACCAAGCCATCCGAAGACGATTCCTCTGTTCCCAAACTCAGAAAGTACCCCGGAAACGCGGGATGAATTGCATACGAATCTCCAAGCGGCGGCCGTGACCAAATAAGATTATTCGTATCACCCGGCGTGAGTCGTCGAAGTTGAAGTTCTGCATCCGAGTATGATTCATTTGGGCCGCAGTACATACCGCTGGCTCCGGTTACTAACAACTCTTGCGATCCGTTTTCCGGAATCAGCTCACCGCCACATTCGGGTTTCGTCACGAAGATGTACGACGGTGGGCTCGCGCAGTGCATTTCTGGCACGAAAGCTGCCACGGGAAGGATAGTTCCGTCGCTGCCGACAACTCCCGTAGTCATGACATCGTAATACCAACTTGACTCATGAAATGTGAAGCCATCAAACTCACGGGGGGAGACAAGCACAAGTGTGGAATCAGACACGTTTGCTGCGATGGCAGTTGAACAGCCAATTGGTTCCTCCCAAATCATCGAATCAGGGAACCTACTGAAAAGATACGAATATCCTTCCGACCAACAATGATCTCCGATTGTCCAGTTGCAGTACTGCTTGTCGTATGAGAAAAGGAGTTCATTGATTCCGTCGTTGTTGATATCGACAGACTTCAGAAAGTAGATGCGATTTTCGCCAGGTCCGATAGCGCCGCCTCCGAGGTCATAATTGAATGTTCCGACTATCGAGAAAGAAGACGCTGGGTCGAACGCCGCCAGCTGAATATCAAGCTCGCCTTCAACGCACGACCTCCCCACCATCACATCTTTCACCTGATCCCGGTTTACATCCCCGATCATCACATAAGTTACAAACGTATCCGACGCATACGACTGCTGGAACAGAATCGAGTCGTTCAGAATCGAAAAAAGCGCGAAGGCATGATCGGTGCGGGCAAGAACCTCGGGTGTGCCGTCGTTGTCAATATCGCCAAACGCAATCTGCCGAATGGTGTCAGCCATCGGGACTGTAAACGAATATTCTTGTACCAGATCAATCGACGCCCCAAAACTCGCGCCTGTGGCCAGCAAAACGACAATTGAAGCAGCCATGACAATCTTGCCCAAAGCAAACCTCGCTTGGTATGCGTACGCACAAGATAATAGACGATTCAATCGACGCAACCGTCAAATAGTGTTTGGACTAGCCCTTGAACCCGATCATCTGATGCGTACTATCGCAAAACGGCTTGGTCCCCGATCCCCCGCACCGGCAAAACCACGCCTCGTTGGTTTGAACGGTGTCTTTGGATAGTCGCGAAATAATCGTCATCGGCCCCATCATTCCAATCGGCCCGTCTTTGGATAACTCGATCTTGAGCGTGCCTTTGGGCAATTCTCCCTCTGCCGCCTCAACGATGCCTTCGGGTACTTCTCCCTTGTCGCGAAACTTGATTTCGATATGCGCATTGTCGCAATACGGTTTGTTCTTCGATTTCCCGCATCTGCAGAGCGACAGGCGGGTTTCGCGTGCGAGCACTTTACCTTCAGCGTCGATCACTTCGATATTCCCCCGCACATAGATCGGCCCGTGCGGATTGATTACCACGGTGTTGCGTTCGGCCGGAATTTCGGAAACGGCCGCTCCGGAGAACGCATATTGAAGCGCTCCCGACGGACACTTTTCAACTATCTCGGCTACCTGGGCTGGCTCGGCATTATCCGGCGCAATCCATTTGCGCTGGCTCGTATCGAACACAGCAGGCAGGCCGCGCAGACATTCGGCGACATGAATACAGCGCGATTTATCGTACGTGACCGTAATCTCGCGCCCTTCGTATTT
>CAYVWS010000146.1:0-6423 GCA_964455535.1 uncultured Ignavibacteriales bacterium
CCCTCTTGGGGCCCGCCACGAATAGGTTGGGATATGTAAATAGATGGTTCGAATACGGACCCGCCCTGCGAAAAAAAGAAAGGCGGGTTCAAAGACGAACCCGCCCTACGAAGACAATTCGAAATTGTACTTGAGATTCTACCCCTTGATTAGGGGCTTCACATATTCCGGCAACGCAAAGGCCGCGGTGTGAATGTCCTTGTTATAATAGCGCGTTTTCGGCTTCTGGCGATCATACCGTTTTGCATCGAAGTCGCGTACCGGGTGATACTTCTTCGAGCAAAATGCGAACGACCAGAGCGCCGACGGATAGATCGGCATGTGCGCGGTGTACATTTCGACGATCGGGAAGATCGAGCGGACATTCTTGTACATCGCCTTCACCGCATCCTGATGGAAATACGGCGACTCCGACTGCGCCAGCATGATGCCGTCAGGATTAAGCGCCTCAAACACTTTCTTGTGGAACGGCTTTTGGAACAAGTCCGCGGCCGGTCCGATCGGGTCGGATAAGTCGAGAATTATCACGTCGAATTTCTCTTTTGATTTCGCGATGAAATCCTTGCCGTCGGCGAATACCAGTTTGGCGCGTTTGTCTTTCACTCCGGCGGCCAGATGAGGGAGATGACGGTTGGAAACCTCGACCACCATCTTGTCGATCTCGCACATCGTGCACTTTTTGACTTCGGGGTGCTTGAGCACTTCGGTGAGCGCGCCGCAATCGCCGCCGCCGATAATCAGCACGTTCTTCGGATTGGGGTGAACAAAGAGCGGCACATGGGTGATCATCTCGTTGTAGACGTTATTGTCGTTGGTGGCCGCCATGAGCGAGCCGTACAACACGAGAATCTTGCCGAAGAAGTCGTTTTCGATGATGTCGATGCGCTGGAATTTCGACTGCGTCGATTCGACCAGCCGGTTGACCTTGACAGTCAATCCTGCGGCATGATTGTGCAGTTCGGAGTACCAGACATTCCAGAGATCTTCCATGCCGGTCACGCCGACATCGTGACCGGCTTTCTTTTGAGCTTTAGCCATTGCGTCCTTGCTTAGTCGATCACCCGATATTCGGCGCGACGTAGAGAGTTAAAGGTAGAGCCCGACACCGAACAATAGGCGCCGGTAACAGGGAATACGAACATGTCGCCGATATTGTGATCAGGAATCATCAATCCGTCGTACATCACGTCAAATGAATCGCAGGTCGGCCCGGCGAGCACGGAGAGTTTCTCGTCGCCCTCACGGTCGGTCACGACGGGATAGACGCAATGGTCATAGAGCATCCCGCTGAAGGTCGAATAGAGACCATCGTCGAGATAGTACCATGTCTTGCCGTCGCGGTAGGCCTTGCCGACAATCGACGCTACAAGCGTAATCGGACTGGCCGAGATGAACCGTCCCGGCTCGGCGATGACTTTGATGCCGGGGCGAATCTTTTTTTCGAGCGCCTTCTGAATCGGCGCACAGAACTCATTGATCGCCGGAATCGGATCAAGATACTGCGCGGGGAAACCGCCGCCGATATCGAGCACTCGGGTATTGAGATTGGCGCAGTCGAGCGCGTAAATCAGCTTGCGGGCCGCTTCAAGCGCCTTGACATAGTTCTCCGGATAAATGCACTGCGATCCGATATGGAACGACAACCCGTAGAACTCGTGGCCGTTCTCCTCGATCATCTTGGCCAGCGGCAGCACTTCTTTGGTGTTGCAGCCGAACTTGTACTGCAAGTTCACCACAGCCGCTTTTTCAAGCCCGATTTTGTAACGGATCAGGACTTTGAGCTTGCGGTCGGTGTAGCGGGCGAACTTGCGGACTTCGTCCGGATTGTCCACCACGAACATCTCGACACCAGCCGCCACCGCCTGATCGAACTCGCGAACCGATTTGACCGGGTGGGTGTGCAGAAGTGTATGCGGATTGACGCGGGTCTTCATCACGTCGTTGATTTCGCCGACTGAGCAGACATCGAAATTCCCGCCGGCATCCCAGATTTCCTGCAAGATAACCGGATGATTGTTGGACTTCACGGCATAATGAATCTGCACACGCGGCAGTGCCTCAGCCAGCGCCTGATAATTGCGCCGGACCTCCGAGCGCGATAAAAGCAACTGCGGCGTTTCCAGCCGCTTGTTGGCAAACATTTCACGAATAAGGGCGGTATCGACCCCGCGAAAGAGGTCGGTGTCTTCAGTGGCCGCGAAATTCAGTGAATGGGTCATCTCAGTTCAACTTCCTTGTTAAAGCGTGGGGGAGGCCAGGTTCAAGCTGTGCTGAACCGACTTGTGGGTGATGATTTCATCGACTTCCGACGGCATCCCGCGTTTGAGTTCGCTGACATGGGCATCGGTGGCGCCCAGTTTGAGTTTCATGTACTCCTGCGCTTTGTGCGGGTCGACGGTCTCGCCGCAGGTGAAAAAGTCCACCGCGGCATATCCGTATTCCGGCCAGGTGTGGATAGAAATGTGCGATTCCGCGATCACCACTACGCCTGAAACACCCTGCGGCGCGTAGCGGTGAAAGACAGACCGGACGATAGTCGCGCCGGCGCGATGCACGGCTTCGTGCATATGCGTTTCGAGCTGGCGCACGTTGTCGAGTACTTTCTTATCGCAACCCGTATACTCAACAATCAGGTGACGTCCGAGAATCTTCAATTTGCTTTCCTCCTTCAAACCGTACGTTACATTTGCGGCGGGGTGGATACCCACAGCAGCTGCACGACCGACGAACTATTGTTTACTACTTGCGAAGATCTGTCCGATTCAAAATAAAAGCAGTGCCGCGGCGGGACCTTGTAGGTCGTACGGTCAACGCGCAGCGTCGCCGTGCCGCGAACCACATACCCGAACTGCTCGCCCGGATGCGGATCCAGCCGTTCCATTTTCTCACCGGGAGACAGCTCGATCCAGATCGGATCCATCAAATTGTTAGTCGAGCCGGGGACCAAAATTTCGAATTTGCTTGGCCCCCAACCTTCTACCTGCACCCGCTCGGCAGGCGAGAAAACCACCTTTGCCTGGGATTTGTCGGAGAAGAATTCGGCCAGCGAGATGCCGACACCGTCCAGAATCAGCGCCAGAGAATCGACAGAGATAGAGGTCTGGTCATTCTCAAGCTGAGAGATGAACCCTTTGGTGAGCTGGGCGCGATCGGCCAGTTCGGCCTGAGTCAGGCCCGACGCCAGTCGCAGCCGTTTGATTTTCTCGCCAATCTTGAGTTCCAATTCCCTGTGTCCGCTCTCCTCGAGGTTTAATAAACTCGACCTTTTTGTTTAATAAATCGGTGTGAATCTACTCCGACTTGAGGGAAAGTCAAGGGTTTTTTGGTCCGATGACGTATTTTTTTGTATGGCCGCCAGCGAGTTGGCCGAGATGAGCAACCGAAATTATCCACAATCCGCTTCGGTTCTGGTTGACACACGATTTTTCGGGTGCTATTCTTTGCTCACTCTAAACTCGAACTACAATACTATTTACCTCGTGAAGGAGGAAAGACTATGCGTAAAACCGCAATTGTGGCGGTTCTGTTGTTGGCGGCTGCGGCGGTCACCGCGCAGACCCCAAAGCTCGGCGTCGGCGCTTTTGGCGGGCTGAGTATTCCGTTGGCGCAGGATGATCAGTCATCAGGGACAGTTTTCGGACTGCGCGCGAAGTTGGCGCTGGCCGGATTTCTGGCGGCCGAAGGTCAGATCGGATTTACCAAGTGGGGTGACCCGGATCCGGTCGACGGTTTTGATCTCGGAATCTCCGGTTCCAAGATTACCCAGTTTGGCGTCAACGGCATTCTGGGCGGCGGCGCCGGAGCCGGAATCAAACCGTATTTTCTGGGTGGTATCGGTTCGTACAAAATCAAAAACGATGACACCAAGTATGATGAATCACGCGTCGGGTACAACGGCGGGCTTGGACTAGGAATCGGATTCAGCCCCAAACTGAGTCTGGATGCCCGCGGTGAAGCGGTCGTCATCCCGATGGATGGCGGCGGATCGAAAAAAGCTGTGGTCGGCTCGGCCGGCCTGACCCTGTACTTCTAAGAGGAGAACATACGCATGATTGCATCAAAACATATTCGCTTGTTTCTGGGTCTGGCGCTCATCGCGTTGGTCGCGGCGGGCTGCCTGGTCTCGGGAACGTTCATCATTGTTGAGGACTTTGAGTTCACTGCTCAGAGTGGACATTACTTCTATAAAGTCGATATCACAGACGAGCAGGATTGGGAAGACCACAAGGATGATATCGACCAAATCGATGTTGTGGGCGTAGAATTCTACATCTCCAGTACCGAAAGTGGGCCGGTGACTTTCGATGCTTGGATAGACACCTACGGCGTAGATTCCACGGTCATTCCTGGTAATGACAAGAAGATCATTGACGGATTTACTGTGAATCCTGGTCTGGACCAACATATCACATACGCTCAGTCGCTCACTTTCCTAAAAAATACGGAGCTTCTCAAGACCCTTACTAAAACTGGTAAGTTCTATTATTGGGGCCAAAGCTCGGGGAATGACGGGAGTACTTTCATAATCGACTCAGGGCGTGTGATCGTGACGGTTTCGGCCAGCGGTTCCTGATCTGAGCATTTCAGAGATTAACTCACAACGGCTCCGTGAAAACGGAGCCGTTATTTTTTCGCGAATACAGCTGCCTGGGATAGCAAAAAAAAGCATGCGACCGGGGAGGAGAGCAGAGACCGTGTGCAGGATGCAACGGCAAGTTGCAGTGGCCTCAACTCAGAAGTCGCATGCACCGGAATTATATTTCATGAAATCTCAATTGCAAGGGGGTATTATGGGGTATGGATAGCGCAGAAAGATACCCCGTGAAATCCATCTGGACTCGATGTGGCTGGCGGAAATTCTCCGTTAATATGTTGTATGGTAAACATTTAGAGAATGTAAGCGCCGCGTGAGGGTGCGCGTTGATACCGTCACGGTCTGGGGGCGCGAGAGGTAAGAAAGTTACGCAGATTCGTTTTGTCGTCCTTGAGGCCAAGTTTCTTGCGAATGATCTTTCGCTGTTTGAGGATTGTCTGCTCGGACCTTCCGCGGAGCGCGGCGATTTCTTTGCAGGTCTTGCCGCTCCGAATCAGATTGCACAGATCAACCTCGTTGGCGGTGAGCTTCGGATAGTCCCGGCGCAGTGCCGCCAAGTGCGGCGACAGAAGATCATCCATGCTCTCGCGCAGGAAACGAATGGACGATGCGTTGTTCTTGTCGAGTCGTGATTCCAGATTGTTCAGAATCGGTCCGATGACATGCTGTAGATTGGTCTGAATCGTTTCGGCCATTTCGGCCTGGCTGTCGTTTACGTGGGCAATCAGTTCGCGCATCGCTGACTGCTTCTGATTCAGCGCTTCGCGCTCGACTCTCAGTTGTTCGTTCAAATCGGCCAACTCGCGCGTTCTTTCGGCGACCCGTTTTTCGAGTTCGGCGTGTGACTTCTGAAGTTCAAGTTCAGCCACGCGCCGCGCGGTGAGGTCGACAGTGTGAATCATCACTTCGTCGGGCTCGACGTACACATAATGCACTTCGAAATATCCCTCACGTTCAACACTCACCAGTCGATACTGCATTTCACGGACAATGTGCGTTCGTTTGAGATAACAGTTGCGAATGTCCTGGGCAATTTCGGGGTTCTTTTCGCCGTAGAGTTCTTCGATCGTTGAGCCAAGGATCGCCAGCACCTGCCCCTTCGTAAATTGTTCCGCCGCCCGGTTGGCACCGCGCAGTACCATCGTCTTGCCATCCCACCGCCACACATAGGTCGGCACCGGTGTCCGGTCGAAGAACTCTCGGAAGCGTCGCTCGCTTGCCTGCACCGCGCTGATCATCGTCTCTTTTTCGGTCACGTCTCGGGAATAGATCGCGACACGGCGGGCGGCTCCGGGTGTTAGCTGCACCGGAAACATGGTGATGTCGTACGTCCGTCCCTGCCGTTCATCAGTGAATCGAAACGGCTCGCCGGTGTCTCGAACGCGACGATAGTGCGCCAGACGCGATTCGGCGACCGCCGATGGAGTAACTTCGTAGATACTTTTGCCCTCCAGGTCAGACGGCGCAAGGCCGAGCCGCTCGGCGGCCGCCGTATTGGCCGCGATAAGTCGCTCATCCTCGCCGATCAGAAACATCGATTCGCTTGATGAATTCATCAGCGCCCGCGCTATCTGTTCGCTTTCCTGAAGGTCGGTTCGTATTTTTGTGAGTTCAGTAATATCCCGGAAAAACACACACACATGAGAAACCCGGTCCCCGGTGAACACGGGATATCGGGTGACATCGATGAATGTTGGTTTGCTCTTGATGACATAGGTAGTTTCCTGAGAGGACATGCGGCCGGTGCGAAAAATCTCTTCGTACGTTTGGACGACGGAGGGATCAATAAACGGAGCGGCTTGCAGCAGGTGAAGTCCGACCGGAGATTC
>CAYVWS010000147.1:0-6368 GCA_964455535.1 uncultured Ignavibacteriales bacterium
GTATTTGGAGGTACCGGGCAGGGGCTTGAATTCGAGCTTGTCAAATTCGTTCCACTCCACGGTGACTTCGCCGAGATTCGGATCTTCGATTGAAATCCCGCGGTTGCCGTTGTCGACATCGTTGGTGCCTTTGAGCACCAGCTTCTCCCCGCCGGTCAGCGTAAACTCCGCGCCGCTTGATGAGTATCGCTCAGCCATCGTTACTCTGCCCAGCTTGAGCTTGCGGGTTTTATCACGGTCTTCTCCGTCGATCACATCGGTCGACAGGCACTCGTCGGCGTCCCAGGAAACGTAGCCGGTAAATTCATCTCCCCGGCGGGTCGTCATCGTTCCATAGAGTCGCACGCCAAGCTCTGACTCAGCATTCGCCGGAGTCGGCATTAACTCGACTTCATCAATATCTTCCCAGCCAAGTTCTGTCTCGCCGTCGCGTTCGTCTTCGATAATCAGCTCTCGCATACCTGAGCCGAAATCGGTGCTGCCGCCGACAAACTCGACTGTGTCGCCCGATTTGAGAACGAGGGTAATGCGATCACCGCGTTCCGGTATAAGTTTCTTGATATGACCGAATCGTATGCTGGCCTCTGAGGAAAAATCTCCCGAGAAGTCCCAGTCGCTGTTGCCGACATCGATGCCGAAAATTCGGACATTGGTTTTGCGGCGCCGCTCCCGATCTTCGAGATTTCTTTCGCGCGCACGACGTTCGCTTCGCGAGATTTCTTTCGTCCCATTGAGCTGATCAACCCACGACACTTCATTGCGATCCCATCGGATCAAACCCTGATAGGTGTCGCCGTCGGTAGTCGTGATTTTTCCGTAAATGCGGTCGCTGTTGGAGGCGCAGACACTTGCCGCGCACAACACCAGACAAGAGAGGGTAAGTCGTTTCACCAGGCGGGCCTCCGTGAGGTAACTGTCTTCCATCTACCCACGATATACGGGGTTAACCCTGAAAAAGTTACTCGGTGCCGGAGAGACTTGAACCGGTACGGATTACTTCAGATAGACCATCTTTTTGACAAAGGTCGCTTCACCGGAACGAAGACGATAGAAATAGACTCCTGAGGGAAGCTCCCGCCCTCGGTCATCCCGCCCTGCCCAGTCGACCGTGTGGTGGCCGACTGAAATCTTGGCGTCGAGCAACACAGACACTTGCTGACCCAAAATATTGAAGACATCGACGACCGTTCGCCCCGCGACGGGAATATCAAACGAAATAGTAGTAAATCCGTTGAACGGATTGGGATAATTCTGTCCGAGACTGAAGCTGGCGGGGAGCAGCGTATCGGCCGTCGTCTCGACTGCGGTAGCTTCATCCACTTGTACTTCACCGGGGAAAAGGGCCGGTGTGCGACGTTTTCCAGCAGTTGTGACAACAACGGGTGCTTCGCCTTTGCCCACTTCGGTATATCCGGTGGCAAAGCCGGTGACCCACATTTGTCCGAGTCGATGGTTACCGGGTTTGAGCGGCGCGCCGCTGTCGGCGGCAAAGACAACCGTCGCCTCGCCTGACACCGAGTCGATCGAAAATCCGGCGACGGAGATTCCGCTCAGTTGAGAATCGATCGTCACCGAGTCAAAAGTCAGTATGCCGGGAATTGCTGCTTTAACGCCAAGGTAGACTGTATCGAGCGAATCCGGCGACCGAAGATCGATACTTACTCCCCCGGAGCGCCCGTCTGATATTTGCAGTGAACCAAGCATAAGCGTGTCCCAGATCGGATCGCTCTTTCTGAACACGACCGGGATACTGGCCGAGGAGTCATGATTGGTGATATCTACCAGCATGATGTGCGCAGTGTAGGTCCCGGTCGCCATCGAAGAATCTACCACCGACACCGAGAGGGTATCCACAGTTTGGCCCGAATCAGGTGAGACCAACAGCCACTCTGCCGATAATACCGCCCGATATTGCAGGCGATTGTACCCGGTGTGATCAATCACTACGGCCGCCGGCGTGGGCAATGGCGCTCCGGTCAGCATCGAAAAACTCAGCGCCGCCGGTGCGGCAACCAAGGTCGGGTCGTTGTATTGAGTAATCGAGGCGTAGATGTCCCAGTTTCCTTTGCGATAGTCGCTCCAGCAGACATACCGCTTGCGGCCATCGAGCGCGATATCGGGAAGAATCTGACCCGAGTCGGATTGGGCATTCGCCCGGAAATTCGCCTCGCGCACTTTGCCGTCGACATCGATCATCTGGCCGGAAATATCAAACGAAGTGGCGCCGGAGTCCGACCAGACTATGCCAACGTTGCCGAGCCGGTCGGCGGCAATCGACGGATCTTTCTGTGTGCGCAAGCTGCCGTCACGGTTCACCCTGGTGTCGTTTGCCACCGGCACGAACAACGTATCGAATTTGCGGGCGAAAATATCAGCGTTGTTGGGATAGGTCCCGTTGCGCCAGTCAGTCCAGACAACCGTGAAGTATCCAACCCCGTCGGCGGCCACATCGGGGAAGGCCTGACGGCTGGTGCCGGCATCGGAATTGACTTTGAAGTTCACACCTAATTTGTTGGCCGAGCCATCCAGCCGCTGCACAAAGATGTCGTCGTTGCCCCAGCGGTTGTCGTACCAGGTCACGACAAACCAACCATCCGGTGAGGCCGCCACCCGCGGCGCGTGCTGCTGGGCCGCGGTGAGATCATCGTTGATTTTGAAATTCGATCCAACCAATTGACCGGAGGAATTAATCCGCTGAGCGTAGATATCCCAGTTCCGGTTGCGATAATCTTCCCACACGATCAGCCCTGTTCCGTTCGGCGAGAGCGCGACATCCGGCGCGGCCTTCAGAGAATCGGGGGGTTCGGTCGTGAATCTCGTGTTCGCCCCAACCGTGTCGCCGGTCGCATTCAGCCGTTGACCGAACACCTGCGGCCCGAGCGGATATGACCCGAGACGATAGTCGAGCCAGACACTCTGATAGTTGCCGGAGTAATCAATACTGATCGAGGGCTGGCGTTGGACAGTGACAATAGTGTCGTCGGTGATTCGCCGGTTGGCGCCGACAGCATAGCCGTACTCGTCGAATCGCTGGCAATAGATATCGGTCAACCCACTGCGCTTGTCTTCCCACACCACGACAAAGCCGTGGCTGGGGGCAACCGCGATGCGCGGGCGCGATTGCTCTGCAACCGACGCATCATCGCTGACGGCAATATCGGCCGCCTGCGCCACACCGGCGCAGAAGACGAGTATGATGGCGAATGGCTTCATGGACAGGTGAATAGTCTTCACCCGGCGGCGAATAATCAACAAAAATGCCCGACTCGTTGAGTCGGGCATTATCGTCACCTGGGTGAATTATGCTGCCGGCGGAATCGCGTGGCTAGCGACTACACTGCGCAGCCAACCGTCACGGTCATCGCACGCGTCAATTCGGAGAGTAGTCTCCGAATCAGCCGCGACAACCAGTCCCAAGTCGCTTAGCGAGCTTTCTTTTTGTGACGATCGGCTCTTCTTCTTTTTTTGCGCTTATGCGTTTTGATTTTGGCGCGTTTGCGCTTCTTACCGCTGGGCATCAATTCCTCCGTGAGCGTGACACGCTCAGATCGACAGTTTCGTAATCATGTTTTTGAATTCATTGGACGGTTTGAACACCGGGACTTTACGATCCGGCACCGGCACGACATCACCCGTGCGCGGGTTGCGGGCCTTGCGGGCCTTGCGCAGCTTGATCTTGAAGGTACCGAATCCGCGAATCTCGATGTTGTACCCGTTCTCAACGGCTTTCTTGACGACTTCGAGAAAATTGTCAACCACTACCGCCACGTCGGTACGTGTCAGTCCGGTCTTCTCGGCCACTTTCTCGACCAAATCAGCCTTTGTCACAACGTCCCTCCTCGACTATATCAACTTACTTATATCTTCGAATTTCTTTCCCCCACCCCGGCCTCGGGGCAAGGACTCTCTAAACCTATGCGACAGTGTAGGATAAAACTCCCCTCTGTGCAACATAGAATTTTTGCCTCATACGCAAAAATTTACCGTCCATATCTGGCGCCTACTGGAAGATAAACTTAAGCTGCGGGGTCTCAACCGCGGTCTCAAGTTTGGCGTTGATGGCGCCGAGTGCCCCACCCAAGAGGTCAAATATGGAAACTTTTTCCTTTGTATGCGGTGTGACCACTTCGGGGTCGACACTGGCCAGCTCACCGGCCAAATCGACCGCCTCTTTGAGGCCGCCCAGTGTGTCCACCAGCCCAAGATTATAGGCCTGGGAGCCGGTGAAGATCGAACCGTCGGCCAACGGATAGACCTGGTCTTTTTCCATCCCGCGTCCGTCGGCGACGGCTTCCACAAATTGCTCGTAGGTGTCCATAACCACTGACCGGAGCATCAGGTTTTCCTTGTCGGTCATCGGACGGGAGTAATTGCCGACATCTTTGAGTTCGCCGGATTTCACGGTCTCGGTGCCGATGCCGACCTTACCCATCAGATCCTTGTAGGTATGGAACTGAAAAATCACACCGATTGAACCGGTGACGGTGCTGGGATTGGCTACAATCTTGTCAGCCGCACAGGCGATGTAGTATCCGCCGGAGGCCGCCACCGAGGCCATCGAGGCAACGACCGGCTTTACCGCTTTGAGGCGGAGGATGGCGTCATGGAGTTCCTGCGAAATCGCGGTACCGCCGCCGGGCGAATTGATGTGCAGAACGACAGCTTTGATCGAACCGGATTCCTGCCATCTTTCCAGCTGTTTGATCCACGGCCGTCCGGAACCTTCGTTGATCTCGCCGCTGACCTCGAGCACGCCGATATTACCGCCCGAGAACGACGAAAACTCGCCGCTATCGCCGGGAGCCAGCGCTCCGATCATCGTGAACGCAAAAAAACCGAACATCATCAGCACACCGAGTCCTATGATGACGCCGACTACTACATCCCGCTTCTTGGCCATACCTTCCTTGCCTTATTCCGGATATATTTTGAGGTTATCGCCCACTTTGATTGTGTTCGGATCACTCAGTCCATTGGTGACCAGAATCCGGGCGACGGTCGTACGATACTGCTTTGCAATTGTCCCGAGTGTTTCGCCGGCTGACACCAGATGATTGATGATCTCTGAGGTGTCCGAACCCTTGATGGTCAGCAACTGACCGGGATATATCTTACCGGTGCGTCCCAGACCGTTGAGTTCGCGAATACTGGACGTGGTCGTGTTGTACATCCGGGCGATATCCCAGATCGTGTCGCCGGCGCGCACCCGATGCTTGGTAGCATCGCTTGAATTAGCGGCGTCTTTGGATTGGCTGCGGCTCGACGGTTTGTCGAGGGTCGCGAGCGCGGGCTGTGACGGCGCGCCGATTTCGGGATTTTTCGACGGAGACTTGCGACGACCGCTGTTGGAAGTCGGGATGCGGAGTTTCTCTCCGACATAGATGCTGGCGCCGCGCTCCAGATAGTTAATACGGCGAATGGCATCGACCGTCGTCCCGAACGACTTGGCGATATCCCAAAGATTGTCGCCCGACTGAATTTCATAGACATTGTTCGACGCCAGATACCGCTCGCGGTCAACCGGACCGCTCGATGAATATTTGTCCAGCGGCACCGGTACAATCAACTCCTTGCCGGCGATGATCTGCGCTGTCCGCGCCATATTGTTCGCCTCGAGAAGGGCGTATTGCGACACACCGTACTTGGACGCAATCGTCCCCACAGTTTCGCCGCGTCTGATGGTATGACGTACATACTGCGTTTCCTTCGGCGAGTTCATCGACTCATACGCCGCCCAGAATTTTTCGGTTCGGCCCGACGGTATTTTGAGCACATAGTCGCGGGTCTTGGGCGGAGTCGAATTCTTCAGAAGTTCGGGATTGAGGTCCTTCAACTCATCAAGCGAACAGCCGACCGCATCGGCGACTCCGCGCAGATCAAGCGATTTTGAAATGGTAACGGTATCCCACATAATCGGCGATTCGTAGACAACGTCGCCGAACCCATACCGGGCCGGGTCTTTGCAGATAATCGCGGCGGCGTAAATCAGCGGAACATAGTCCATCGTCTGCTGACGCAGACGCAGTTTCCAAAAGTCGCGCGTGCCCTGCTTGTCGGTAGTGCGCTGGATTCTTCCGGGGCCGCCGTTATAGGCCGCCATCGCCAGTTCCCAGTCGCCGAATTGCTGATACAGATCGCGGAGGAATCGACAGGCGGCATCGGTGGCCTTGATCGGGTCTTTGCGCTCGTCGATCCACCAATTGCGCTGGAGACCATAAAGACGCCCGGTCGACGCGATAAACTGCCAGAGTCCCATCGCGCGAGCCCACGAATAGGCGTGTGGATTAAATCCGGACTCGACCAGCGACAGGTACTTCAAATCGCGCGGGACACCGTACTTAGCGAAATTCTGCTCATAGAGCCACTCG
>CAYVWS010000148.1:0-6305 GCA_964455535.1 uncultured Ignavibacteriales bacterium
TCTTGTTCACGGTCACAAGGTCCAGTGCCGCTCTCTCTTGCTGTTCATAATTCGACTTGTGCTCTTCGTAGTAGGCGCTGATGTCCGTCTCAGGGAGATTGGTCAGCTGAGCGATGAACGGCACCGCCGAAACGGTGATGACGCCGACAGTGAGTTTCTCGTTATCGTCGAGCATCGCTTGACGAACTTCCTGCTCGCTGACTGAAGCGGCCTCGATCACAATCTGCTGCATCTTCATTTTCAGAAGATCACTGCGCAGCGCCGGCTCCAACTGATTCCAGAACGAAGAGGCATTCGGGTCGGCCAGAGTCTGGGTATACTTCTGATAGTCGAATTGGCCGTTGGTCTGAAAGTAGCTCATGTTGCGGATATAGTCCGGCGGCGCCGAGGCCAAATACGAGAAGACATCCTTTTCTGAGACGGTGATGTTGTGCTTGGCGGCTTCCTGAGTCAGGAGCCGATCCTGCAGCAGTTCTGTCCATGCCTGTTGCTTGATCTGCGCCACCTGATCGTCGGTCAGCTCTTCGGCGGCCTGCTGAGACTGATTCTGGTAGATGTTGTTGTAAATCTGATTGTAGTACTCAAGCGGGACCTTTTCTCCGTTGATTTCGGCGGCATACGTTCCGCCGCCGCCCATACGGCTGCTGCGACCGGTAAAGTCCAATCCCCATTGCAGAATAATCATAGCGACAAAAAAGACCAGCACGATGATGATGATCGGGAAGATCATCCGACGCATTGAATCGAACATGAACCTGAACTCCTTTACGCGAAAATATGGGCTGAGCCGCCTTGTTCCGGCCTGGGCCGATGGCTCAAAAGCACAGCTTAATAGTATAAATATATCGGCCGGAAAAGGCAAGCCGTCCATATCGCCTCGGATTCAATTTTTGATATACCGAATGGCGGCTTGTTTTGATACTTTTCACCCATCTAACAAGATCCGTATATGGAGAAAAAATGATCCGGAAATTCTTACTTAGGACCCTACTCTCGCTGCTCTTCTTAGTCGCCTTGGGCGCCGTCACTCGGCTGTTTGCCGTCGAGCCCTCCTGGCCATTGCGTGGCACAATCGACTTCTCCGACGGATTCGGGGACTTTCGCGACGGACGCTTCCACGCGGGGGTGGATTTGCGAACCGGCGGCCATATCGGAGCACAGGTATTTGCCCCTGTCGACGGATATGTCTATCGCCTAAAGACAAGCTATGTCGGCTACGGCAAAGGGTTGTATATCAAAGGCAGCGACAACTGTTTGTACGTATTTGGCCACCTGCTCAACTACGCTCCGGCGATTGATTCTCTGGTGAAGGCGATACAGTTTGCAGCCGAACGGTATGCGATCGATACGATTTTTTCAAGCGGAGGTCTGACTGTCAAAAAGGGTGATCTTATCGCATACTCGGGACAGACCGGAACTACCGCGCCGCATCTCCATTTCGAAAAGCGCATTTCCGACGAAAATCCGGTCAATCCGCTGACTCATGGGTTTTCAGTCGACGACAAGGTTGCGCCCACCCTGACGCGTCTCGGTTTTGCAATGGTCGACAACCACTCACTTTTTGCAAACGGTCAACGCACCTGGTTTGTCAATCTGCATCCCGGCAAGAAGTCGGGAAGTTTCGTGATCGATTCAATCCCTTTCTTTTCGGAGTCGTTCGGCGTTTTGCTCGATGGATTTGACCGTACCCGACCCGACGGCATGAATCAAGCCATCGCCAAAATTCGGCTGGAAGTCGACGGACAGCCGGTCTACGAATCGCGTTTGGATACGCTGGCCTTCAGCGCCGGCAAGTCGGTCTATTTCGAGTATAGTTACGAAGAAGCACTCAAGAAAAAGCGCGACGTTCGCCGTCTGTATCATGCCACCCCTAACAATAATCCCGGCAGTCGGGCGCTCAATGGCGCGAATGGAATTATCGAAGCCGAGCGGATCCCACCGGGGAAGCACATTGGTCGAATCACCGCCGAGGATTGCTTTGGCAATGTGTCGACACTCGAGTTCGCTTTTCTAACCGCGCCGCAGACTTCTTTGTTGAGAGCCGATTCGGCGGTCACGATCGGGACCGACACGACTCGCAATTTCTTTTCGCCGCGACCCGATCTTGCGGCCCTGCAAATCGATTCACTTGTCGTAGAGTACGATGCCAAAGGGGTCTGGCGAAATGCTCCCGCGACCAGCGTAACTGAGCTGCCGGACGGATCGCGAATGGTTGAGACAACCTTGTCGAAGGGTCGTCTGGCGACTATGCGCATGAGATACTATTCGGGATTCGGATGCACCTTTGCCGGTGAGCCGTTCTATGGCCTGTTCAACAAGGGCGCCAAGAAACTCGAGATGGAACAACAGGCGGTCGAGGGCGGGATGATCGTCACGCTCAAGTCCGACAGTCCTATCGGTTCGCAAGTGCTGCTTAAATTGTTCGGCCCGTCGGGGCTGCTTGCCGAACTGCGCCCCTATCGGCACCTCAATCTTACTGAGTATCGCGTTTTTATTCCGGTCGATCCGAAGTTTGCTGTCATCGATAGCATTGCCGCGTACGTCGACACCACTCGTTTGCAGCGCCCCGCTCAGGTGGTGACGGGACACATCCGGGCGGTCGGATACGCCGAAACGGATACACTGGCGGTCGATTCGCTTTTTCAGATGATTGTGCGAAAATCAGACCTGCCTCAGCCGACGTTTGTCGAACTGCAGATGTCGGCGTTACGGGCCTATCCGCAGTACCGAGTCATCACCAATGGCTACCGCATTCTTCCTTCGGATTTTCCGACCCTTTCCAATTTGGAGATGCGCCTCAAGCTCGATTTGCCCAACGTGAATAATTATCGAAGTGGCATTTGCGATTTCGACGCCGAGCAGAACAAATGGAAGTGGCTCCCGGACAGCCACAGCGAAAAAAATGTCGTGACGGCCTCCAGCAACGGCGGCGGCACCTTTGCGGTAAAACTCGATGTCAAACCACCTGTCATCTACAACATGAATATTCAGGCGCGGCAGCGCGTGGTCAGAGCCAGGCCGGTGTTCGAGTTCAATGTCGTCGATTCGCTGTCGGGAATTGGCGACGACAAGAGCTTTGATATTCGGCTTGACCGTAAGTGGATGATACCAGAGTTCGACCCCAATCTGGGAATTTGCACTTTTGCCCCACCTGCCGATCTGGCCGATGGCGATCACCATCTGGCCATCAAAGTAACCGATCGGGCTGGAAATCTTGCGGAGCAGTATCTCATTTTCACTGTGGCCGCGAATACTACGACCGGCAAGAAGTAATAACTACAAGAGAAGATGTTTTTCCCGATACGCGACAACAACCCGACTCTGCGCAAACCGTACCTGACGGTGGCGTTGATTGTTGTCAATACGCTCGTCTTTCTCTGGTCTTACTTCCAGGGGGACCGGGGGTTCACGATCGCCACGTACACCTACGGATACGTCCCCAGTCTCTTTCTGAATCCATCTGACTACTCTGGCGTGTGGGAGTATGTTTGGGCGACACCGCTGACATCGATGTTCATGCACGGCGGCTGGATGCACCTGATCGGCAATATGGTCTTCCTGTGGATTTTCGGAAACAATGTCGAGGACTACTTTGGGCCGATCAAATTTTTCATTTTCTATATCTTGTCAGGAATCGCCGCAGTCGCGCTGTACACTGCGTTCAATCCGGGATCGGAAATTCCGTTGGTGGGAGCGTCGGGTGCGATTGCCGGTGTCATGGGAGCTTATCTGGTACTGCATCCGAAGGCCGAAGTCACCTGTCTCATTGTATTTTTCATTATTCAGTTTGTTGTTCTGCCTGCAAAAGTCGTTTTGGGAATCTGGTTCGCGTTGCAGATTGTCATGTCGCTTCTGGGAAGTTCAAGCGGGGGAGGGGTGGCTTGGCTCGCGCATGTCGGCGGATTTGTATTCGGTTATCTGATCCTGAAAGCAATTGTGAAAATGCGCGGCGGCGGAAACGTGTCCTCAGGCGAGACCCAACGCGTGTACCGAATGCAGTGGTAGCGTAATGAAAACGCGCGCCGGTCGCCTGATCGATCGTCTCAGAGCTGAAATCAGTATCTATCAACGTGCCCTCACTGATCCCCGCACTCCAAAGCTCGCAAAGTGGCTCTTGGGGGTCGCACTTTTCTATCTGCTTAGCCCAATTGACATCGTTCCCGACTTCATTCCACTTGTCGGCCAACTCGATGACCTCATAATCGTACCTATTCTGGTTTGGATTGCACTTCGACTTATTCCCAAAGAGGTCATGGCTGATTGTCGCCAATATGTTGCAGGACAACGAGCCAGCGCATAGCCGCTCCCGTCGGTTCGGTTGTTGACCCGTAAGTCTAAAAACGATATACTGATTAGCTGGGAAAACTGCTTGACGGCGATTTCTCGACCCATGTATGTTGCTTGTGAAAAAAGTAACGAATGTCATACTTTCGATTCACAGTTTTGGACTCTGACACAGGAGTATAGATCATGTTGATAACGAAGCAGCAGGCGCTCGACTACCATGCTCGTGGGAAACCCGGCAAAGTCGAGGTCAATCCGACCAAACCGTGTGCGACCCAGCTCGATCTTTCGCTGGCGTATACGCCCGGTGTGGCGCAGCCATGTCTTGAGATTCACGCTAATCCGGCGGATGCCTACAAGTACACCGCGAAAGGCAATTTGGTCGCGGTCATCTCCAACGGTACGGCAGTGCTCGGGCTTGGCAATATCGGCGCGGTCGCCGGCAAGCCGGTGATGGAAGGCAAGGGCGTGCTCTTCAAAAGATTCGCCGATATCGATGTGTTCGATATCGAACTGGACACCGAAGACACGCAGGAAGTGATCCGCACCTGTCAGATTCTGGAGCCGACGTTTGGCGGAATCAACCTTGAAGACATCGCCGCTCCGGCTTGTTTCGAGATCGAAGAGACGCTCAAACGGACGATGAAGATTCCAGTCTTCCACGATGATCAGCACGGCACCGCGATCATTTCCGCCGCCGCGTTGTTGAACGCGCTCGAGATCGTGAAGAAAGATATCGGCAAAGTGCGCGTCGTATTCTCCGGAGCCGGCGCGGCCGGCATCGCCTGCGCCAAGCTGTATTGCTCGCTTGGTGTGAAGCACGAAAATCTCGTCATGGTCGACTCGAAGGGTGTGATGTACGAAGGACGCGGCGACAAGTTCAACAAGTACAAACAAGAATTTGTGCGTAAGACCGACCGTCACACGCTCGAAGACGCGATGAAAGACGCCGATGTGTTTGTCGGAGTCTCGGTCAAAGATCAGGTCACCAAAGCGATGGTCAAATCGATGGCCAAAGACCCGATCATTTTCGCGATGGCCAATCCCGATCCGGAAATTACGTATCCGGACGCCCTCGATGCCCGCAAGGATGTCATCATGGCGACCGGACGATCGGATTATCCAAATCAGGTCAACAATGTGCTGGGCTTTCCGTTTATTTTCCGCGGGGCGCTTGATGTCCACGCCAGCGCCATCAACGAAGAGATGAAGATTGCGGCTGTCAAAGCGCTGGCGACGCTCGCCAAAGAAGATGTCCCCGAAGAAGTCGCGCGGGCGTATGGTGTCGAATCGTTCAAATTCGGTCGCGAGTATGTGATTCCGAAACCGTTCGATCATCGCATTCTCGTATGGGAATCGTCGGCAGTCGCCGAGGCCGCTATTCAGTCGGGTGTGGCCCAGCGCAAGGTCGATATCGGACAGTACCGCGAAGAATTGCAGCGTCGGATCGGCACCGGGCGCGTCATCATGTCGGTGATGTGGGAGAAGGCGATCAAAAATCCCAAGACGATCGTTTTCCCAGAAGGGAATTCGCGACGTATTCTTCGCGCCGCGCAGACAGTGCTCGAAGAAGGAATTGCCAAACCGATCGTGCTCGGGCATCCCGATGAGATCAAGAACACCGCCAAGGAATGGGATATCCCGCTTGACGGTATCAAGGTCATTGATCCGGAAACTTCGGATCGACGGCAGGCATATGCCGATAAGTTTTTCCAGAAACGCCAGCGCAAAGGTGTGACCGCCGATAAGGCGTATCATCAGATGTCGGATCGCACCTATTTCGGCATGATGATGCTCGAGATGGGCGAGTGCGATGCAGTCCTTTCGGGTGTGACGTCGGAATATCCGACAACCATTCGTCCGGCGCTTGAAATCATCAAACTGCAGGACGGTATGACACGCGTTTCCGGCCTCTTTGCGATGATCAAAAACGACCAGGTGTATATGTTTGCCGATACCACGGTGAACATCAATCCGACACCGGAAGAACTGGCCGAGATCGCGATCTGCGCTTCGCGGGT
>CAYVWS010000149.1:0-6302 GCA_964455535.1 uncultured Ignavibacteriales bacterium
GAAAAATTGCCGAGCATTTCGAAAAACGTATGGTGTCGCGCGGTGAAACCGACATTGTCCAGATCGTTGTGCTTGCCGCCGGCGCGCAGACATTTTTGGACAGTGGTCGCCCGTGGAAAATCGGATTTGCGTTTGCCGGTGAAGACATCTTTGAACTGGTTCATGCCGGCGTTGGTGAAAAGAATTGTCGGATCGTCAAACGGAATCACCGGCGACGAATGCACGAGTTTGTGATCGTGGCGGACAAAATAGTCGGAAAAGGATTTTCGAATTTCGGAAGTAGTCATCTCAGTCGTTCGTTTCGTATTCTTTGCGGAGCTTTTCAAAGGCGGCTTTGGCCGCGGCATACCCGATTCCTCGGCGCGAGAGGTAAGTATAGGCCCTGCGGCGAATCGTTTCAACCTCTAACTGCTTCGACGAAAAGAGCACCCGGGCCCGTCGCGCGAGGGCATCATAAGCGAGTTGATTTTCATCGCGATCGCCGAGAATCAAATCGACGGCCTGCTCGGCGGTATCGCGGTCGATCAGTTTTCGCCGAAGAAGCGCAATCAGGTAACTCCTACCCGCCGGTTTGCGTTCGAGCGCTTGACGAGCGAGCGAAAGCGCTACCTGGGCATCGTCGAGAAGTCCGCGCGTGCGATATTTCTTGATGATCGCCGAGATTGATTCTTCAGCAAATTCCTTGCGCTTGAGTTTGGCGCGCAATTCGCCGATCGAGTGCGGGCGCAACGCCAAAAGACGGGCAGTTTCGCGATCACATTCAGTCTCGGCGGCTTCACGGCGGAGATCGGCCGCCTGCGGCGGCGTGATGACGATCCCCTCTTTGAGCCGGTGTTTAGCGACTAAGATCGCCTCGACGGCGAACGGCTCGTTGTCGTCGGAGAGGGTGATCTTGAAGCCGCTTCCCGAACCGATCAATTTCACTATTCTAATGTTCGACTCGGTCATATTTTGACTCTTTCAAAGTACGCCAAACTCTCAAATCGTGCTTCTGCGCACCGATTTCTGTTGACTTAGGCGACCTGCTGGTTGTATCCTTCTGTCACAGTCCGTAGTGGTAACCTGTTAGACGGTAGCAGGTTGAAAATTCCAAATGTTTCCGGAGTGCCTCAACCCTATGGAAGATAACAAGATTGGGACCGTCGCCAACCGCATTCGACTTTCGCATACGCAGGGAAGATATGGAACTCGATCTACAGGGCAATATCGAAAAATTCACGTTGGCTGAGATTTTTCAGCTGATCGCTGCCGGGCGCAAGTCCGGGACACTCGGCATTCAGCGTGAAGACTCGATCGTGATGATCTACTTCGACAAGGGCGAGATCATCTATGGGTATGGGCCGCGCCAAACTTTTCATCTTGGGCAATTGCTCAAAGAACGCGGGAAACTCGACGCACATCAGCTTGACGACGCGGTGCAAACGCAGGCGCGAACCGACAACACCAAACGGCTCGGCGAAATCCTTATCGACAAGCGGTATATCGATCGCGCCGATTTGCAGGCGGTGGTGCAGGAACAGGTCAGCGAGCTTTTGTATTCGCTTCTCGCGTGGCAGACGGGATCGTTTAAGTTTTACGAAAATCAATTTCCGACCGACGAAGAGATCACGGTTCGCCTTTCGGTAGAGAATGTCATACTCGAAGGTCTGCGTCGGCTGGATGAACAGCACTGGATTGCGGAGACGCTCCCTGATCTCACCGCTGTTTACACGTTGTCTGCCGCGCAGGGCGGTCGCAACCGCGCGGTGACGCTTGAAGCCAACGAGTGGAATACGATGGCCCTGATCGACGGGCATCGGACACTTGTAGATGTCTGCATCGCCAGCCAGATACCTCGTGATGAATGTCTGCGTATTCTGTCCAAACTGAAACTCGCGGGCATCATCACGCCAACTGAGCGTAAGGCGGTGACGGTTACTGAGACGCATAAATCAGCGGCGACACCGGCAACCGACGATCTTGAGTCAGCGGTGGCCAATCTCTCCCGCTTGTTCGAGGATTATCTCTCGGCCAAGACGACGGCGCGTCCGGTCGTGCGGACCATAACGACCACTGTGCTTGGAGAAAAACAGTGAGCGAACTTGAGACACTGCGTAAACTCGAGGCCAAGCTCGAGTCGTTTTTGGAGCAGGCGGTCTTTGTAAAGCAGGATCGTGTTGTCGCTCTGAATGGAATCAATCGCCTCGACGATATCGCCCGCAAAGTGCTGGGCGGCGACGATCCGACCGACGAAATCGGCCGCTGGTTTGCCGAAAACAATCGGCTTCTGGCAGAAAATCGGTTTACTCCGGCTGAGCATAGCCGAATCTCGGGAATACTGGGCGAGATCAGGCGGGAACTTCGGGTCAATGAGAACTCGTCACCCGCCGTGTACAAGATTGCCGGTGAAATCGAGCGGTGGCGCTCGGGAAGCAAGACTGTTCCGGTCAAGCTCGTGCTGAAAAAGCCGGCGGAGGCCATAGACGACTCTGGGGCCGAGCCAACTATCGCTAAGTTTACCAGCGAGTTAGAGAAGCTCACGGCCAAGTTCTCCGATCTGTCGGCGGGCAAGAAGCACCTGCTTTCAGTTCTTGATGATTCGCTCAAGTCAGCCGCCCTTCAGAGAAACCCGGACGCCTTGATTTTGTCGGGGTTGTTGATATATTACCTCAAGCTTCGCGGGTACAAAGTGGAGCCGTTTGTCAAACGCCTCAAAGAGGCCGAGGCCATTAGCCGTCAGGAGGTTAGCCATGCTTGAAACCTCCGAGAAGGCCTATTGCGCGGCTCTTTCGGCGCTTTCGCGGAAACAATTTCGCGAGGCCAAGCGTTTGCTTGATGCGGCCGCACCGAATTTCACGGACAATCGCGAGTTCGGCATTTTGTACAAAACGGTCAACCTGCTGTGTCAGGTGAAGGATCGTATCGCGGCGCTTGAGGTTGAGACAACAAACTCGAAATAAAGGAGTCGGTCCGGTATGGCAAAGAAACAAAGCTTCCTGGATAAATCCTCGAAGAAGAAACTGGCGCAGACCTGCCCGGTCTGTTCGGGCGAAATGCAGTTCATCAAGCACGTCAAAGCGGTCAAAGGCGACGGCGGCCAGTGGAAATTTCGCACGGTGAACACCGGTGTCTGCAAGTGCAACGAGAAGGAAATCTACGCGTAGGCGTTGAGTTTTCATATCGATCTGAAAGCCCCCGCGCAAGCGGGGGCTTTTTTGTGGCACGGCCACCGCGGTGACTGCGTCACGGGCTGGGGGCTTCGCCGCGTTGAACCAACAGCACCATCGAAATTTGGCTTCGTTTCACAGCGCGCACGCACAATAATTCCCTCACCTGTCACTTCGTGACATCCTCTCCCAATGGGAGAGGAATTTGCACTCGCCTGCGTCGAGAACTTCTCCTTCTCTCAACGGCAGAAGGTGGCTGAACGCCGGATAAGAGACAAACCACACGTGGGTTCGTTTCACAGTGGCACTGCCACAGCGGTGGGCCTTCGGCGCGTTGAATCGAGACCACGATTGAGATTAAGATCGTTTAACATTGGTCCCGAGTCGACTTCACCCTGAGCTTGTCGAAGGGTCGCACGCGGGCTGATGGCTTTGCTTCCAGCGGCTGGGCCGCGCCACGGGCCTTCGGCGTATTGGATCGAGAGTTGCGAATCCCACCCTTCGGGTGGGGTACATTCCAATTTGGCTTCGTTTCACAGCCGTCGCGAAAAAAGTGTCACCCCGGACAAGTCCCGCGAACGCGGGACGCCGATCCGGGGCCCAGTCGCTGGAAGTGAAGAATGACTCTGAATTCGCTGCTCGTTTCTGGTGGCTGGGTCCCGGGTCTTCGCCCGGGATGACACAGTAGGGGCACGGGTTGACACAATGGGGCACGGGTTCACACTACATACGCTCGGCATGACATAAGTGTATTCAGGAAAAACAAAGCCAGTTCGTAGTCGGCCGCATTTGGTGCCGAACGAACTGCGCGACAGGAGGATTGTCGTGTGCAAACACCGTTGGAAACCTGGCTTTGTTGCGTCACAGTTTTTTGTTTTGGCACTTCTGCTCTCGCGCAAAATCTGAATGCAACCGATGCTCGACACTACAGAGCTGGGCGGTGAATGATTCGACTCAGATTGAGTAGCGATTTTGTGGTCTGAAGAGGACTCGCGCCCTGATCGGCCTGCAACCGGGGCCCTGTCGGCCCCCTTGTACCCCCTGCCCTTCGCGGGTTATATTGGGGGTTCAGCATGAAGAAAGATGTCAACAGTTCGGTCGAAGAAGCGGCAGGTCTCGGAAACCTAAGACCTTCCGCAACAGATGGGACTCCACCGCAAGCGGTGGGGAACCAGGAGCACCCAGAAGGGGCAGGCAGGATGCCTGCCGCCCACGGAAATTTCAACAATTCGGCCGAAGAAGCGGCAGGTCTCGCCCGCGAGATGCGGGGCTTAGGACCTGCCGCAACGGGAGGGGAGGGACCCTTCGACAAGCTCAGGGTGAAGTCCTCCGTCGAAGATGGGCCGTCGCGGGAGAATGTCCATCGGATGTTTGATCGGATTGCGCCTCGGTATGATCTGCTCAATCATCTGCTCTCGTTCAATCGCGACAAAGTCTGGCGGCGCAGAATGGCGACGATGCTTCCGGTGCGACCCGATCTGAAACTGTTGGACCTCGCAACCGGGACCGGCGATCAATTGCTCGCGCTGTATGATTCGGGAAAGATCGTCAGCGGTGTTGGAATCGATCCGGCCGAGAAGATGCTCGCCATCGGGCGCGAAAAGATCGCACGGCGGTCGCTTGGTGACAAGTTGTCGCTGGTGGTTGGCGCAGGCGAGAGTATTCCGTGCGCGGATAAGTCATTTGATGTAGTGACAATTTCGTTCGGGATTCGCAATGTAACTGATGTTCCGACCGCACTGCGCGAGATGCACCGTGTGCTCAAACCCGACGGAAGGGCGTTGATCCTTGAATTCTCATTGCCGAAGTCGCGATTGATCAGAGCCGGGTATCTGTTCTATTTCCGGCACATCCTCCCCACGCTGGGCGGGTGGATATCGGGAGATAAAGAAGCGTATCGATATCTGAACAAGACGGTCGAGTCATTCCCCTACGGCGATCAATTCGCCAAGCTGATGCGCGAGGCGGGGTTTGATGGCGTGAAGGCGACGCCGCTGACATTCGGTGTCGCGAGTATCTATTGCGGGGACAAGCGGTGAGCGAGATGGCGACAGCAGATGCGGTTGACCTGATTGACGGTCTTGCGGAGTTGAAGGAGCGTCTGCGCGACGAACTGTCCGAGTTGGATCATGCGCAACTGACTACGCCCTGCATAGTGCGGGTGGAGCGCGAGATCAATCGGGTGTCGCCGTTCAGTGTCGTGCATAAGGCGTACGCCGATCGCAAGATCTATTGGCGGGACCGGGAGAAGTCGGTCGCGCTCGCGGCGATTGGCGCGGCGGATGTCATGACGGGAACCGGTGTCGACGATGCACCTCGAATGCTGGCGTTGGCGCAAGCACGATTGGCAACCTGCGAGTACCAAGCCCGCTATTACGGCGGATTTCGGTTTGACCGTTTTGAAAACGCCAGCCCAGTTTCGGCGGAGTGGGAATCGTTTGGCGGAGCGCAGTTGATTCTTCCGCTTGTCGAAATAGTACACACGGCCAAATCGACGCGGCTGGCGCTGCAGTGTCTGGCGGATCCCGCTCAATCTTTTTCAGTTGAAGCAATCCTGAAGGAAATTGACGGGGCGACAAAATATCTGGATACAAGATTAATCGCACATCACCGGGCGTGGATGACTGAAACCGATCCAGCGCACGAGATTTGGCAGAAGAATGTTGCGCTGGCGCTATCCGAAATTCAACATGGCACTATTCAGAAAGTCGTTCTAGCGCGCAAAGTAAGCTGCTCAACTGATGCGCCGGTTGCGTTTATGGAATTGGCGCGGATGACGTTCGCACGCGGCATGTCGACTTCGCTCTTTGCATTTCAGATGTCACTAAGCGCGGGATTTTTCGGCAGTACGCCGGAGTTTTTGTATCGTCGGCGCGACCGCGAAATCATTTCAGAGGCGATTGCCGGAACGCAGCCCGAATCGAAACTGACCGGCGATGTTCGCCACGACGCCGATGATTTTTTGGCGTCGGCCAAAGATCGCCGCGAGGTCGAGTTGGTGCGTGAGGCGATCACCGAAGCGCTGGCGCCGCTGTGTGAGTCGGTGCTGAGCGGTGTTTCGCCGCGCATACTCAATACCGGGACAGTCCGCCATCTACGCTTTCCGGTGGCGGGTGAACTCAAGGCAGAGACATCGGACGCCGATTTGTTGGTCGC
>CAYVWS010000150.1:0-6278 GCA_964455535.1 uncultured Ignavibacteriales bacterium
GTGCGTGACCTGCCATGGCGCCGGATTTGACAAAATGTTCGACAACTGGCGCGACGGGTCGAAGAAAGTGATCGACGAATTCAGTGCGTATCTTACGTCAATCGGCACAGAAGTGCGTGCGCTCGGAAACACCGCTAACGCCCAACATGCCAAAGCGGCGCTGGATACGGCGGAATACAATTTCGAGTTTGTCAAAGACAGCCACATCCCGCACAATATCAGATATGCCCTCTACCTGCTAAATTCCAGCGGCGATCGAGTCGAAAAAGCGCTCAAGGCGGCCAAGCCCTCGGCCACGGCGCCTGATCGCGGCAAGAGTCTGTCGGCGGAGAACACTTGTCTGACCTTCTGTCATAAGAATAGGTCGCCTCTGGAAAACGTAACGTGGGAAGGAAAATCTCTGCCCCATGTGATGCACTTCACCGACGCCGAACTCGCGTGTTCCAGTTGTCATTCGACGACCGAGCACGGCAAGACCGAAGTGAAACGCGACGTTTGTAAAAACTGCCACGAGTGGTAGCAGGCGGAACCGGCCCTCACCACCCCTGACTCAGAAACAGCACCCGATAGAGTGTGTCGGGCAGCAGCCGCATGTGTTCCACTTCATGTCCGGCGGTGTAGTAGGCCGGGAGTAAAAAATTCATCAGTAAGAGCGGCACAATCCAATACCGATACCGATGGGTTGATTCCCCAAACAACACAGGCAACGCTGTTATCACGATCATGAACGACATCGTGAAGAGGCGTGACGAATCCCACGCGATAAACAACTGGGCAGCGCTGCAAAGAAACAGCACAACCCAGCCGAAGATCTCGCGCCGTTGTCCGCCCCGCCACAAATAGATACCGGCGACTACCGGAATCGCCCACAGCGCCCGGAAGACTGTCGAGAATCCAAGAATGCTTTCGGGAAACGACGGACGAAAGAAGAACAGACAGTCGTCTCGCAGTGGACTTAGGTAATACGAAGCGGTCAGATTGATTTGCATGTGATCTGACTGCCACCCCCGCACCCGCCACACGATTGCAGCCACGGTCAAGATCGCCACCGCATCGAATGTAATCGTGCGCCATTTTTTCTCCGTATCTGTCAGCCGCAGAAAGAGAAACCAGGGGATCAGAAATGCAACCGACTCCCGGTTGAACATTCCCAGGAGAAACAAAAGCCAAAAGACAACGCCCTGTCGACGGCACCACCACATGAAGAAGATCAAAATGTAGGTAAGGGAATCGCAAAAACCGCTGTAGTAGACTGTCGTCAGGGTCACCAGCGAAAACGAAATCGTACTTGCGGCGATGAGAGCATCGGCCGGATCTGGCGTGAGACGGCGGAAGCACCAGTAGACGGCCATGATAAACAGGCAGGCCAGTATCAAATTGGTGATGAATATGTCGCCGCATCGGAGGCCGACAACCCAGCTCAAAAGCGGAGTCAAAAACCGGAACCCTACCGGATTTGGCGAGAAGGTGGTGAACGGATGGCAGGCCAGCTCGGCGTAAAATTTCCCAAGGCCAGTCTCAGTCTGATACCCCGGACGAACGAACACACAGGCGGCAGCAAACAGCATGAGACCCACTACGCCCCCGACTACCCACACGCCCCAGCGATCTTCAAGCGCTTTTAGTCGGGAGTTAAGGTAATCGTACATGCGGCCAATCTTCGTTGATCCTGTCTGCTAATCTCGGACGGACTACGGGCGAAAGGCAAGCGGTATTTGAAGGTCACGAAGGCCGTCAGTCAGAGAGATTGACGCAGGCGAGCCGATGTCGTTCATTAGGCAGGATTTTCACAAGCTATGAGCACTACTTCCCGTCGCACCGAACTTTTGGCCGATCTCGGACTCTTTTATGCCGCCGTGATCTGGGGAGCGACTTTTGTCATAGTCCAGTGGGCGCTAACGGGTGTCGATGCCGTCACGATGGTCGGATACCGCTTTCTGGTAGCCGGCGGCCTATTGCTTGTGTATTTGTCGCTCAAAAGCAAACCGCTTCTAACAGACTGGCCGAAAGCGCTTTGGCTTGCGGCGATTCTTTGGTCGTTGTATGCGTCGCAGACGATCGGCCTAAACTATACGACCGCTTCAAACTCAGGGTTCATCACCGGGTTGTTCGTTGTGTTCGTTCCGATATTTCTGGTCGCGATTTTCAAACGCCGACCGACCGTGTGGGAAAATATCGCGACACTTGTGTCCATCGGCGGGCTCTGGATACTGACCGGGGGACTCAGACAAATCAATACCGGCGATGCCCTGACGATGATTTCGGCAATGGCCTACGCGTTGCATCTGTTGTATTCCGACAAATACATGAAATCGGGCGCCGACCCGCTTGTAATTTCCTGTCAGCAATTCCTCCTGGTCGGCGCATTCAGTCTGGTATTTGGATGGATCACCGGGCGCTCGTTTGCGATAAGTTCGTCGGCGCTGGGCTGGACGATTTTTCTGGCCCTCTTTCCCACGCTTTCGGCTTTTGTGATACAGATGTTTGCCCAGCGATTCACCTCCCCCTTGCGGGTGTCGCTGATCTTTGCCTTCGAGCCGGTCTTCGCGGCGATATTTGCGTGGACAATTGGAGGCGAATTGTTCGCGTGGAAGAGTGCGCTGGGCGGCTTGCTGATCTTTGCGGGACTCGTACTTTCGGGAATAGGGTCAGGTCCGACTCAGTCAGCCGACAAGTGATTTGACCGATGCGCCGCTCTGATGCATCTCCTGCAAACAGCAGACTCCGGCTTTCTGTTCACGAATCGCCTTTATTGCATCAGCCGCGGCTGACGCGCCGGAAAGAGTCGTAATGCAAGGGACCTGATGCTGAATAGCCGCAGTGCGGATCGCCCAGCCGTCGCGGTGCGACATCTCCCCAAGCGGTGTGTTTATCACCATTGAAATCTGACCATTGCGGATCGCGTCGACACAATTAGGGCGGCCCTCGCTGACTTTCGGAATTTCGCGAACTTTCACGCCGCACGCGGATAGCACAGTCGCGGTCCCGCGCGTGGCCACAAGCTCAAAGCCGAGCTTCTCAAAGCGCCGCGCTATCGGCACGATGTTTCCCTTGTCCCGACCATTGACACTCACGAATATGCTCCCTTGAGTCGGCAATCTGAGTCCGGCAGACAATTGCACCTTGTAGAATGCAACCCCGAAATCTTCATCAATGCCCATTACCTCACCCGTTGATTTCATTTCAGGAGACAACTTGGGATCGACACCGGGGAATTTAACAAACGGAAAGACCGGGGCTTTGACACAATAGCGCGTGACCGACAGATCACCCGTGAAGCCGAGTTCAGCGAGTTTCTGGCCGAGCATCAGGCGGGTTGCCACTTTGGCAATTGGCACACCGGTCGCTTTGGCGACATACGGTACTGTGCGCGAGGCACGGGGGTTGACTTCGAGAACCAAAAGGCGACCATCGGCGATCGCGTACTGAATATTCATCAAGCCGACAACTTTCAATTCACGAGCGATAAGCCGAGTGACCTCGCGGATTTCCGACAAATGCTTTTCGCCGATCATGTAGGTCGGCATCACCGAGCAGGAATCGCCCGAATGCACCCCTGCTTCTTCGATATGCTGCATGATTCCCGCGATGATACAGTGCTCGCCATCCGAAAGCGCATCGACATCGATTTCGTAGGCGTCTTCAAGGAACTTGTCGATGAGTACCGGCTGACCCGGGGCGGCATCTAAAGCAGAAGCCATGTACGCACTTAGTTTCTCGGCGTTGTAGACAATTGCCATGCCGCGCCCGCCCAACACATACGACGGCCGCACTAACAATGGGAATCCGAGTTGGCGGGAGGCCTCGACGGCTTCATGCATCGACCGCGCAATGGCCGCCTGCGGATGCGCGATATTCAGCCGATCAAGAAACGCCGCAAACTGTTCGCGATCTTCGGCCAGATCAATCGATTCCGGCGGCGTGCCGAGAATTTTTACACCGGCGTCGGCCAGCGGCTTGGTCAGCTTGAGTGGTGTCTGACCGCCGAACTGGACGATGATCCCTTCGGGCTTTTCATTGGCGTAGATTTCGAGCACATCTTCAAGTGTCAGCGGTTCGAAATAAAGGCGGTCGGAAATGTCGTAGTCGGTTGAGACCGTCTCAGGATTGCAGTTGACCATGATGCTCTGCACTTTGTCCTCGCGAAGCGCGAGCGACGCGTGGCAACAGCAATAGTCGAACTCAATCCCCTGTCCTATTCGATTCGGGCCCGAGCCGAGAATGATCACCTTTTGAGAGTCTGTCGGTGCGCTTTCATCTTCTGCTTCATAAGACGAATACAAATACGGCGTGAACGATTCAAATTCGCCGGCGCAGGTATCGACGCGCTTATAAACCGGGCGAATCTCAGACAGATATCGCCGGGCGCGCACTTCGCTCTCTTCGCAATTAGTCAGATACGCCAATCGTCGGTCGGAGAAACCGTATTCCTTGGCCGTACGCAGCGTCTCGTCATCGATTTTGTACAGCGCCCGCCCTCGGATATCGCGCTGAAGCTGCGCAAACTGCATGATCTGATCCAAAAACCAGGGATCGATCTGCGTGAGACGGTTGACCTCATCTACTGTCCATCCCAAATCCATCGCGTGGACGATATAATGGATACGATTCTCATTCGGCGTTGCCAGCGACTTCGCCATCTCCTCGTGGGACATCGGGCCCGGTCGAAATGGCCTGACCGCTTCAAGTGAGCGCAGCGCTTTGAACAGCGACTCTTTGAATGTCCGGCCGATTGCCATGACCTCGCCGACCGATTTCATTTGAATACCCAGAGTTGAATCGGCCCCGGGAAATTTTTCGAAGGCGAACTTTGGGATTTTGGTGACCACGTAGTCAATCGTCGGCTCAAAAGCCGCCGGGGTTTTGCGCGTGATGTCATTGGGGATTTCGTCGAGCGTGTACCCAACCGCCAATTTAGCGGCGATTTTCGCGATGGGGAATCCTGTCGCTTTCGACGCCAGCGCCGAGGATCGCGACACCCGTGGATTCATTTCGATAACAATCATTCGGCCGTTAGCGGGATTGACTGCGAACTGGACGTTTGAACCGCCGGTATCGACTGATACGCGACGCATGATCGCCGCCGCGGCATCACGCATCCGCTGGTATTCTTTGTCGGTGAGCGTCTGCGCCGGAGCGACAGTCAATGAGTCCCCGGTATGCACGCCCATTGAATCGAAATTTTCAATCGAGCAAATCACCACGACATTGTCGCGCAGATCGCGCATGACTTCGAGTTCGTACTCTTTCCATCCAATCAGAGATTCTTCAACCAGCACTTGTCCAACCGGAGAGAGTCCCAACCCGCGCCGGACAATCTGCTCAAGTTCATCGCGGTTGTAGGCAATGCCTCCACCGCTTCCGCCGAGCGTGAACGACGGCCGCACTACAATAGGGTAGTTGCGGCTTTCGGCGAATGAAATCGCATCATCCAAAGTTGATACAAGCAGACTCTGCGGCACATCGAGACCGATTTCGGTCATCGCCTGTTTGAATTTCTCGCGGTCTTCGGCTATGGCGATTGCCTCTTCGCGCGCGCCGATCAGCTCGACACTGTATTTACGCAGGATGCCGGCATGTGAAAGCGCGAGCGCCAGATTGAGGGCTGTCTGACCGCCGACCGTCGGCAAAATTGCATCGGGGCGTTCGGCCGCGATGATCGATTCCAGAAATTCTACTGTCAGCGGTTCGATATATGTCCGGTCAGCCAGATCGGGGTCGGTCATGATGGTCGCCGGATTGGAATTGACGAGGATAACTTCGTACCCCTCGCTCTTGAGCGCCTTCATTGCTTGAGTGCCGCTATAGTCGAACTCGCAGGCCTGCCCGATGACGATCGGACCGGAGCCAATAATCATAATTTTGTGGAGATCAGCGCGGCGGGGCATTACGATTGCGCTCCTTTCCACTCCCGCATCATGCCGACAAAGCGGTCAAACAAATAGAGCGCATCATGCGGACCCGGCGCGGCTTCCGGATGATACTGCACACTGAACGCGGGCGCATTCTTGAGTCGAAGCCCCTCGCAAGTCTGATCATTCAAATTGATGTGAGTGACTTCGACTTGATCAGACGGGAGCGAGTCAGGGTCGACGGCAAATCCGTGATTGTGCGAAGTAATCTCCACTTTGCGCGTCATCAGATCAATCACCGGATGATTGCCACCGCGATGTCCGAATTTCAGCTTAAACGTCTTCCCCCCCGCCGCAGTGCCGAGCAGTTGATGCCCGAGGCAAATGCCGAAGATCGGCACCCTTCCGATCAGCTGACGGATATTT
>CAYVWS010000151.1:0-6151 GCA_964455535.1 uncultured Ignavibacteriales bacterium
CCGGTGGTGTCGCAGTCCATCAGCAGGCCGATCGTGCCGGTCGGCGCGATCACCGAAACTTGCGCGTTGCGATAGCCGTGGACTTCACCAAGTTCGAGCGCTTTGTCCCAGACTTTGCGAGCGCGGGAGACGAGTTCTTCGGGAACATAGTTGGGGTTTATGCCGATCGGCTTGATCGTCAGCCCTTCGTATTCGGATTTCTCGGCGTTCCAGGCGGCGCGACGATGGTTGCGAATGACGCGCAGCATGTGGTCGCGGTTGCGATAGTAGCCGGGGAAGGCGCCGTGCTGTTTGGCCATCTCGGCTGAAGTCACATACGACTGTCCGGTCAGAAGCGCCGTCAACGCGCCGCACCAGGCGTATCCGCGTGCGGAATCGTACGGAATCCCCATGCGCATCAGCACCGTGCCAAGGTTGGCATAGCCAAGCCCAAGCGTGCGGAATTCGTAACTCTTCTGGGCGATCGGACGCGACGGGAAAGAGGCCATCAGGACCGAGACTTCGAGCACGACCGTCCAGACTTTGATCGAGTGAAGATACCCGTCGAGATCGAAATTGGAATTGTCGTCGACGAAGGTCGCCAGATTGATCGAGGCCAGATTGCAGGCGGTATCGTCCAAGAACATGTATTCCGAGCAGGGGTTCGAGGCGTTGATACGGCCGTCTTCGGGGCAGGTGTGCCACTCGTTGATGGTGGTATCGAACTGCACTCCCGGATCGGCACAGGCCCAGGCCGCAAAGGTGATCTTATCCCACATTTCTTTGGCGGGAAGTTTCCTAAATGGACGGCGCTCAGTGCGGTCGCGCAGAATCCAGTCCTCGCGCGCCTGCAGTTTTTCGAAGAATTCATTCGGGATTCGCACCGAGTTGTTCGAGTTCTGGCCCGAAACAGTCAGATAGGCATCGGAATCCCAGTTCGTATCCAGATCGACGAAATCGATTTCGGTGATCCCCTGTTCGGCCAGCTCAAGAACTTTCTTGATGTACTGGGCGGGGACAGAGAAGCGTTTGGCGGTACGAAGGGCCGCCCTAAGCTTTTCGTTTTTGTTGGCGTCGGCGATGACAACATTCGTGCCGTCGTCGCCAATGACCTGGGTCGCGGCGAAGATCGACTTCAATTGCGACTTGATCATTTTGGAGCCGGCTACAAGCGCCGCGACCTTTTGTTCTTCGATGACTTTCCAGTCGATGAAACTCAGAACGTCAGGATGATCCAGATCGAGGCAGACCATCTTGGCGGCGCGGCGGGTAGTGCCGCCGGATTTGATGGCGCCCGCGGCGCGATCGCCGATTTTCAGGAAGGACATCAGGCCCGAGGACTGTCCGCCACCCGAAAGTGGTTCGCCTTCGCCGCGGATCGTCGAAAAGTTGGTGCCGGTGCCGGAACCGTATTTGAACAGGCGGGCTTCGCGCAGCCAAAGATCCATAATGCCGCCGTCGTTGACCAGATCATCGCGCACCGATTGGATAAAGCAGGCGTGCGGCTGCGGATGCTCGTAGGCATTCTTCGCTTCGGTCAGGACATGGGTGGTCGGATCGACATAGAAGTGTCCCTGAGGCACGCCGGAAATTCCGTAGGCAAAATTCAGCCCGGTGTTAAACCACTGCGGCGAGTTGGGCGCGGCAATCTGCGCGGCGAGCATGTAACACAGCTCGTCGTAGAAGGCCTGCGCGTCGTTCGGCGTATCGAAGTAGTTGTGTTTCTCTCCCCAATGACGCCAGCATCCGGCGAGGCGATGAAAGACCTGGCGGGCATCGGTCTCGCCGCCTGCTTTCGGATTGCCGTCGCCGTCCAGAATCGGTTTGCCGAAGTCGTCGACTTGCGGCACCCCGGCTTTGCGGAAGTACTTCTGGGCGAGAATATCGACCGCGACCTGCGACCAGGACTCGGGGACATTGATGTTCTCGAGTTTGAAGACGGTGGAGCCATCGGGGTTGCGAATTTCCGACGACCGCACAGCAAAGCGAATCCGAGAATAGGGGGATTCTCCCTCTTTTGTGAAGTACCTTTGTATCTTCACATTCCTCCCATCCTGCCCTTGGCTTTCAAACGAGCGCACACGAGTCCGTGTGTGAGGGGGCAGACCTGTGTAAGAATTCTAAAACTTCTTGTTTTTTGTCGCGCTCGACAGGGCGAATTTTCTTCGGCCAACCTACTCAATGGTGTCGAATCAGGTCTTCCTGAAAACAGGCCGTTTCGAGCGAGGGCACAAGATATAGGGGGTCAACCGATCCCAACCACTAAAAATGGTATTTTCCAGAAAATTTTCGTAGGTGGTTGGGATTAAGAAGGATACGGAAAAGTTAGAAAAGGCGCGATCAATGTCCGTGATTTCCCATCCGGTCCGATCTCATAATTAGGTTTTCGTAATCGGTTTATTCGTAATACGTTATGGAGATTTTGTCCGGCACTGACAGACCAAGAACCAAGTGTTGAGAAGTCAAGGGATGCCAACCATTTGATCTATAGCAAGTTATGTGACCACTTGAAACTTATCCACCGCAATCCACCGGGTTTGTGGATATATCATTATAGAGGAAATCTGGTTCTTGGTCGCTTCACTGGCTCTCAAGTCACGCCTCGCAGTCGTTCCGGTGCAAATGCGAACAGGAGATTCTCGTGAACAATATCGCGCTTGTGTGGTTGTGAAGCGAGATGAATCGCCGCAGACGCGAATCGTCAAATTGCGCTTTTGCCCGCTTCCCATATATTGGGTCGCTCTGAACGAGGAATGATGTACTGACGATGTGGACACTACCTTCTGACTACATACAGCTGACTAAGCCGACCATCATGTTATTGGTGATGTTCACTGGTGCGACTGCTCTGGTAGCTGAAGGAAGCATGTTGTCGCAGCCGGGAAAGTTCACGCTCATTATGGCGGCGCTCTATCTGACGGGCGGATGCGCCAATGCGCTCAATCAGTATTTTGAGCGCGAGATCGATGCGAAGATGACTCGCACGGCTAACCGTCGCCCGCTCCCAACGGAGAGAATTCCCGCCAGTCACGCGCTGACATTCGCGATTTTGATTGGTGTTGCCGGTGTCGCGATCTTTGCCTTCTTTTTCAACTGGTTGTCAGCGGCGATGTCGGTCGCGACGATTCTCTTTTATAGTCTGTTCTATACACTCTGGCTCAAGCCAAACACCGTGCAAAACATCGTAATTGGCGGAGTGGCGGGCGCGATGGCTCCGGTCGGCGCCTGGGCGGCGGCAACCGGCGGCACGGCGGTACTACCCTGGCTGATGTTCCTGATCGTCTTCTTGTGGACACCACCGCATTTCTGGGCATTGGCTCTTTTCTGCAAGGACGATTATGTGCGCGCACAGTTGCCGATGATGCCGGTGGTAAAAGGAGACTTGTCAACACTGCGTCAAATAGTTGCCTACTCGTTTATCGTGGTAGCCGCGAGCTTGATCGTGATCTTTTACGGCGGCGGATGGCTGTATGGCACCGCGGCGGCGATTCTGGGGGCATGGTTTATCATTAAGAGTATCGACGCTCTACGCAAGCAGAGTGAGAAGACTGCCCGCGGCCTGTTCGGCTATTCGATCATCTATTTATTCGCACTTTTCACGGCGATTATCATCGATTCGCTCATTTCCTGACACTGACACGCCAATTTTTTCCCGTACGATACCGGACTATATCAATCCATTATGCATCATGGTCTTGGCGGGCCCATGCTGTCGGGAAAAGATCGCAATTATCATTTGACATGATTCGAGTGCGGCCCTATTTTCGGCCTTCGATATGTCCGGGAATCAGTGGCAGCAGATCTTCCCCCGTCGGAGCACCTTCGTCGGGATTGACCGACTGCCCCTTGTGAAAAAATGAACTAATGGTGTTGTAGTGGCCCAGATATTTCCTAAATGGTCCAATCGCCTGCCGATGATCATTGTCAATTTCGGCGGCTTGGCTGCGGTCGTGGTGATCGCCGGTATCTGGTACTATTGGACGCCGAAATACACCGAGGTCGGATATCGCCCGCATCAACCGGTTGCCTACAGTCACAAACTGCATGCCGGCGATCTGGGAATCGACTGTCGCTACTGCCATTTCAGTGTCGAGAAATCTACAAAGGCAAATGTCCCGCCCACGAGTGTCTGCATGAATTGCCACAAGCTGGTCAAACCGGAAAGTGAAAAGCTCGCAATGATTCGCGCCAGTTGGCAAACCAAAACGCCGATGCAGTGGACGCGCGTGCATGATCTGGCCGGGTATGTCTATTTCAATCATCAGGCGCATTTGCGTGCCGGAGTGGGGTGTATCAGTTGCCACGGCAATGTCGCGCAGATGGAAGAAGTAACGCAGTCGCAGCCACTGTCGATGTCGTGGTGTCTTGATTGCCATCGCAATCCGGCGCCGAATCTGAGACCGACCAACGAAGTCACGAATATGAAGTGGACCGCACCGGCAAATCAGAGTGAAGTCGGCGCACAGATGGTAACTGAGCGGCATATCAAGGCCCCGGTTGATTGTTCGGGGTGCCACCGATGAGCCAAGAGAAAGACAAGATGACCGGCCGACAGTATTGGCGCAGTCTTGACGAAATAAAAGACACTCCGAAGTTCCGCGAATTCTTGGAACGCGAATTCCCGCAAGGGGCCGAGGAGATGAGCAACGAGTGGTCGCGCCGAAGTTTTCTCACTTTGATGGGGGCGTCTGCCGCTTTAGCCGGACTTGCCGGATGTCGCCGCCCAGTTGAGAAGATTGTGCCGTATGTGACCCAGCCGGAAGAAGTCACGATCGGCAAGCCGACTTACTATGCGACTACCATGCCGTTCGGACTTTCGACGTACGGACTGTTGGTGACTACTCGCGACGGTCGTCCGATCAAGATTCACGGCAACCCGGATCATCCGTCATCGCTGGGATCATCGAATATTCACACTGAGGCCTCGATCCTGGGATTGTACGATCCCGATCGCGCACGCACGCCGAAGCAGAAGGGTCAGGATTCGACCTGGGTGGCGTTTGGCGCATTTTGGCTGGAGCAGTTCAAGAAACTGCAGGCCACACAGGGCGAGGGATTCGCGCTTCTCATAGAAGAATACTCATCGCCGACCCTTGCGCGGATGATCGGCGAGTTCAAGAAAGCATTTCCCAAGGCGACCGTGACCGTCTGGTCGCCGGTTTCAGATGAAAATATCTATCGCGGGATCGAAGCGGCGACTGGTAAAATGTACCGGCCGTCGTACGATTACGCCAAGGCCAAAGTAATACTGTCGTTTGACAGCGATTTCCTGCGCGGCGAGTCTGAGAATATTACCGCGACGCGCGGGTTTAGCGATGGCCGCAGGGTGATGGCGCAAAGCGACGAGATGAATCGTCTGTATGTCGCCGAGAGTATGTTCTCGATTACGGGAACGCTGGCGGATCACCGTTTGAGAATGAAGACGGCTGAGATAGCCGCCTTAGTTGTAGCGGTAGCCAAAGAACTGGCGGCGCATGGTGTCGTAGTCGACGGAGTGTCATCCATTTCGACACAAGGCAATATAGATACAAAGTTTGTCAAAGCTGTGGCGGCCGATCTGGCTCGCAATCGCGGGAAGTCACTCGTGGTCGCGGGGCGACGTCAGCCCAAAGCGGTGCAGGCGCTCGTCACGGCAATGAATGCCGCACTTGGAAATGTCGGAAGCACAGTATCGTATAGAGAGATCACCGACGCGGCAGTTTCAAGTTCAACAGATTTCTCGGCGCTCGTTTCAAAAATGAATTCAGGCGCGGTGAATACGCTTGCGATTGTCAGCGGAAATCCGGTTTACAATTCGCCTGCGACGATGGATTTTGCCAATGCGCTTTCCAAAGTGGGCGCGACAGTACATTTGTCCGAGCATGTGAACGAAACGTCGAATAAGTGCCAGTGGCACCTTCCGCATGCCCATTATCTGGAAAGCTGGGGGGATGCGCGGGCAATCGACGGAACGTTGAGTGTCATACAGCCGATGATTGAACCGCTCTTTGGCGGAAAGTCAGCCATAGAATTTATTGGTCAGCTTGTTAGTGGGCTTGAGAACAAAGGGCATGACGCCGTCAAGCAGACCTGGTCGGCCTTCTTGCCGGCGCTGGATTTCGACAAGCAGTGGCGGCGGACATTGCATGATGGCTTGCTGAAAGGATCGGCGCTTTCGGCGGTGACACCGCAG
>CAYVWS010000152.1:0-6061 GCA_964455535.1 uncultured Ignavibacteriales bacterium
TTGTCTATTTCTTTCTTCTGCCCATTAGACCGGTCCCCGGCCCCAAGGGTTGCAGGGTCACCAGGTGCAACCTTTCGGCGCGATGCCCGTCTAACTATCATATGGAAGCCACCTTAGACCAATCACTCCCGCTTGTCGACGCCGTCCTGAGCGGCAACAAGACCGCCTACCGGGAGTTGATCGAGATGCACCGCCGGTTGGTAGAAGTGATCGTATCGCGCATGATCGCCAACGAGGAAGACCGTCGCGATCTGGCACAGGAGGTGTTCGTCAAGGTCTACGAGCGGTTGGGGCAATTCCAACGCAGTGCCAAGTTCTCGACCTGGATTTCACGGGTCACGATCAACACCTGTCTGAATCATCTTGAAAAGAAGCGGACCCCGCTCTACGAAGACGAAGTTTCCAACGAGAACACAGTTGATGACTGCGAAATCGAGACCGAGTCTCCGCATGAATTCGCCGAAGATCGCAATTTGGCGGTGCGGCTTTCTGAAGAAATCGACCGACTCCCGGTTGTACAGGGGACGATTCTCTCACTGTACCACTTGCAGGATATGTCATACTCCGAGATTTCCGGCCTGATGAAACTGCCTGAAGGGACTGTGAAGAGTTATCTGCACCGTGCGCGCAATCTGTTGAAGCGTCGCTTAAGCGACAGATACTCGCCGGAGGATCTATGCGAGTAACCAGTCCCTGCCAGTTGACCATGCGCGAGATTGTTGAGTTCGGCGTCCTGCGCTCGAAAGCCGCCGTGGAGCATATGAGCTCCTGCCGGCATTGCCGCGAGCAATTGGCGAGCTTCGCTCACGGATGGTCTCAGATGGGTAATCATGCGGGCGAGGAGACCGATCATCAGTTCGCCGATCAGATTATCTCTCGCATCGATCATCGGGCAAAACGCCGCCGTCTGCTACGCGGTGCACTGTATGCTTTGGGGTCAATTGCGGTGGCATCAGTCGCCGTCTATTACTCCGGTTCGACCATCTACAACTCGGCGCTTGTCCCGGTCTGGAATGTACTGGTGAAATCAGTCGCCGAGTCGCCGTCGATTGTCGCGGGAATTTGGACCAAACTTGTTGCCGGTTTCAATGGACCGTTCGTCTTGACACTTGGCGCTGTGGCGGCCCTGATCTGGTTTGCGATGCTTGACCGGGTGGCTGGGTATCTTCGTCTGCATCTCCATCGCGCCTGAACTGACCAATCTTGTCAAAATGCAAAGAGCGGCCGAAGCCGCTCTTTTTTGTTGGTGTAGTTTCAAAATCAAGGACAGAGGGGGAGGGGAATGAACGATATGTATAGAAAGTCGATGAGCGATGACAGATCAGCTATGTCGATATTTCCGTCAGGCGAACCGTCGCAATTGGCCTCGGCCGTACAAGCCAGAGGTATGAAGGAAATGTACAGGTAATCAATGAGCCCCGACAAATCCGAAATGTCGACATTCTGATCGGGCGATGCGTCAATGTTTCCCACCGAACCAGCGCAGCAGGCCATCGAACCATCGCATGCGCTGGGGACTCCGTTTGGGACAATTTTTGACACCCTCCCCGAACCGTGACCGCAGATGTAGATCTCACCGCGGCCGTCCTCGCCAAACGACGATAAGTCGAACGACCCGACCGCGCCAGTAAGCGCTGCTGTTCGCGAAACCGAGTCGAATACCACCGTACCGTTGTAGCGAATCGAGATAATTTCACCGGTGCAGAAGTCGCCGTAGAAGTAGGCGCCGACTAAATCGGGCATGGCGCACCCCCGGTAGACATATCCGCCGGTGATCGAGCACCTTCCCGACGTATGCGGGTACGAGACGATTGGTGAAGTCAGCCCGACCAACGTATCGCAGCCGGTGTTGGGTATGTAACAATTGTTTCCTTCTTTGAGGCGCCAGCCGTAATTTTTGGCGTCCATCGCTCCGGCCTGTTGCCAGTCGATTTCTTCTATTTGCCCTTGGCCGACATCGGCAATCCAAAGATCGCCGGTTTCGCGATCGAACGAAAACCGCCAGGGATTGCGCAGTCCCCAGGCCCAGATTTCAGGTCGGGCCGAATCCGCCGGAACTCCGGCGAATGGATTATCGGCCGGTATCTGATACCCAGGCGCGGTGCGTACATCGACTCTCAAAATCTTGCCAAGCAAAGAATCCAGATTCTGCGCCCGATTTTCCGGATCGCCGCCTGAACCGCCGTCGCCAAGCCCGATATACAGCATGCTGTCTTTAGGGGAGAAGGCCAGCATTCCGCCATTATGATTCGAATAGGGCTGTGGAACGACGAGCAGCGTTTCAACTGTCGGGTCGGCAACATTCGATCCGGGAGCGGCATGAGCGCGGGCGATGACGGTCGACGCATCCGGCTCGCCGGTGTAGTTGACATAAAAATAACCTGAAGAATCAAATTCGGGGGCAAAGGCCATTCCGAGTAACCCTTGTTCGCTGCCGCCTGAATTGACTGCCGACGAAATATCAAGAAAGGGAGTGCCGAGCTGAGTCCCGTTTTCGACAATCACAATCCGACCGGGTTTTTCGATAATGAAGACCCGCGACGTATCACCGAGCGGGGCTGTCACAAAGACCGGGTTGGTAAGACCGGTAGCGATAGGAATCGCTTTGATCGGTGTGCTCGCGTTGCCGCTGCTGACCGAACCGGAACTGCAGCCGATGGCTACGGCTCCGATGAAGACAATGTCGAGAAGACGCATGATCCAACCTCTTGGAATAAGGGCGCTGCTGATGCTCATGATGATCCCCAAGATGGTCGTTCCTTGAATCTATCGGGGTACTGTCGTTTTCAATATAACACCTATTTGCCGAATCCGTTCCCTGAATTTGGCAAAAATAGACCTACAGTATCCTGTATTTGCGGATACGATCGAGCCGGAATGTCCGCTCCGCCTGCGAGCGCTCGCAAAACGCCACGATATAATGCACGCCCCCCTGACGGTGTACTTGCAGCGGACGAATGACGCGGGTCGAAGCGCCAGAGGTTGAGCTCTGGTACTCGATTTCTACCGCACCGCCTTGTTCGACAGCCGCCGAAAGATCGGCATACGCGGATGGCAATTCGGCCTTTTCGACCCGCCAATCGGACATAGATAGCACGGTTGCGATAGAATTGAGTTGAAAGATCGATTGAATTTCGTTAAGGCGAGGAGAAGCGATCATAAAGAGCCGCCGGACCAAATGCGCATCCGACAATCCCCGATGCTCCTGTTCACGGGTTACGTCGAAAAATCTCGAAAGAGAAAGCAGGGAATATGACGGCTGGCCGGGGTAGTATCGTCTGAAAATGTCAACAGTATCGAGTATCGGATTGGCCGGCAGTTTCATTCCGGCCCGCTCCATTTCATTGCCAACAAAAGAAATATCAAAAGGCGCATTGTGCGCAATAAGGATTGTCTCTGAACCGCAAAAGTCAGCGAATTGAGAAAGGGCCGTCGACGCGTTCGGCGCGCCTGTTACCATTGCGTCAGTTATCCCATGTACCTCCGTCGCCTCACGTGGAATAGCGCGGCCGGGATCAATTAGAGTCTGGAATTCGCTAAACTCACCGAGCGACAATCTGAACTTCACCGCCGCGATCTCAACTAACTTGTTCGACACGGCCCAGAGTCCGGTGGTCTCGGTGTCGAACGCCACAAAGGTTGCCCGCCCAAGAAAATCGGTGCGATTGCTTTCAAACTCCATAGGGGGAATTTCCCCAATTTGAGGGCCGTTGACAACCATCTTTTGAGGCATATCTTTACGGCGAAGGAAGGTACCGATGAAGACCGTTTCCAACAGTCAGATTCACACAATTCCGGTCGACTCATTCGCCCGGAAATACAATGCCCTCCGCGCCTCCGGCCTTCAGGACGAGTAGCGCCCACTTTTCCGAGCCCGCCCTTCGGGCCCAATCCACCAAAGAAAAAAATATACGTTGTAATACAGGAGCATTCCCATGAGTTCGCAGGTTGTAACAATTAACGGCGCGGATATGACAATAGAGCGGTTGGCCGCCATCTGCCACCAGTCTGCCAAAGTGAAAATCGCCCCCAAGTCCTTAGCGGCGGTTAAAGCCAATCGAAAAGTTATCGAGCGCAAAGTGGCGGCGGGCATTCCGATCTACGGTGTCACTACCGGTATCGGGGAGTTCGCGCGTATCTCCATCAACGCCACTCAAAGCGCCGAGCTGCAAAAGCGCATCGTCTATTCGCACTCCGCCGCTGTCGGCAAAGAGATTCCACAATGTGACGTCCGCGCTGCGATGGCGCTTCGTCTGAACACACTTTGCAAAGGATTTTCCGGCGTACGTCCGGTGGTTGTGGAAACGCTGGCGGCGATGCTGAACAAAGGCGTGCATCCGGTCATCAATGAAAAGGGTTCGCTCGGAACTTCCGGCGATCTGTCGCCCCTGTCGCAGATGGCCGAAGTCGTCATGGGAGAGGGAAGAGCAATCTACAAAGGTCGCCGCATGTCCGGTGGCGCGGCGATGAAAGCCGCCGGGATCAAACCAGTGGTGCTGACTTACAAAGAAGGATTGGGTCTCATCAACGGCACGCAGGCCTTCACCGGTGTCGGAGCTCTCGCTATCAATTCGACGCGATTGCTTGCCAAGAACGCGATTATTGCTGCCGCGTTTACTGTCGATTGCATAAGTTCGGCATCGGCCTTTTCGGCCTTCGATCCGCGCGTGCATAAGATCCGCAACCACCACGGTCAGCAAGTTGTTGCGGAAAATATCCGCCGCCTGATCGCCGGCACCAAGACGCTACCGGGCAATAAAGCGAAAGTACAGGACGCCTATTCGCTCCGCTGTATCCCGCAGATTTTGGGCGCTTCGCTTGACGCCATCGACCACACTACCAAAGTTCACTTGTGCGAGATGAACGGCGTGTCGGATAATCCGCTCTTTTTCACCGGCGACGATGTCTATCTGGCGGCCGGCAACTTCCACGGTCAGCCCGTGGCGATGGTTCAGGATTATCTGGCGATGGCAGTTGCCGAATTTGCCTCTCTTGCCGAACGCCACACCAATCGCCTGCTCAATCCCGTGCTGTCCGGCCTGCCTGATTTTCTGGTAGAGGGGAAAGGACTTAATTCCGGCCTGATGGTATCGCAATACACTTCCGCGGCACTCGTTTCAGAAAACAAAGTGCTTTCTCATCCGGCCTGTGTCGACAGCATTTCCGTTTCGGCCGATCAGGAAGACCATGTCTGCATGGGCTCCGTCACCGCGATGAAACTGACCGACATCATCCGCAACACCGAAATCGTCGTCGCGATTCAACTGCTATGCTGTGCTCAGGCGATGGATTTCCGCCGCCCGTTGACCGGCGGCAAAGGAAGCGAAGCGGCCTACAAAGTCATCCGCTCGAAAGTGAAACGCTTAGTCAACGACCGCGTCTTGTATCCGGACATCAATAAAGTGACCGAACTGGTGCGCGATGGATCAATTGTCGCTGCCGTCGAAAAAGCGGTCGGCCCGATTAAGTTGTACTAGTTTAGATTAGTGGGTGGCAGGCATCCTGTCTGCCCCATGCCTATTTCTTTGTAGGGCGGGATCGTCATTGAACCCGCCTTCTTTGTTGTAGGCCGAAATCCCTTGCCCTGCCGCGGGCGGGGTCGTCCACCCACGGTGGACGAGGTTTCGACATCTTCTTTGTGCAAGGCAGACGTCCTCGTCTGCCTCTTCGGCATTCGTGCGCGGACGGAGACGTCCGCGTTGCACTGGAGAAAAGCACCGTAGGTCGGGTTCCGATGATCCGCTTCAGCGGATCGAGAAACCGGACATCATAGTCAAGGTGTACCCACAGGCCGCGGCGTCGACAACTGGTCGGCCACCTGAAAGAACATGCGCAGTCGGCGCTTCATCGCATCGGCTGCGCTGTCGTTTCGGGCCGAGACATCGGTATCCTGTGAGGTGTCGGCGGCTCGATCCAAAAGCGAAGTGCGGGTATTGAAGTTGTCCCGAAAGATAAATCGTGAATCGATAATCGCGCCGTCGTTGGCGTCGTTTACAAAGGCAAGCCCGCTGTCGGAAGCGTAAAGAAGATCCCGTCCCCAGCTCGCATGTTCATAGTCTCG
>CAYVWS010000153.1:0-6052 GCA_964455535.1 uncultured Ignavibacteriales bacterium
GTCGTTGAAGTTCTTCAGGCTGAGGCCGCACTCGAATCCTTCCTTGACTTCGCGCGCATCATCTTTGAAACGCCGTAGCGAGCCGATGATACCCGAATAGACGACTTTTCCGTCGCGCACCAGGCGAACCTTATCTTTGCGATTGATACGTCCGTCCTTAACATAGCAACCGGCGATCACGCCGACTTTGGGAACGCGGAAGGTATCCCGAACTTCGGCGGTGCCTACAAATTTCTCTTCAACAGTCGGGGCCAAAAGACCCTCAAGCGCCTTGCGAACGTCGCTTTCGGCTTCGTAAATAATGCTGTACTGACGGACATCGACTTTCTCGCGTCGCGCCAGATCACGGGCGCGCGAATCCGGCGTTACCTGAAATCCGATAATGATCGCATTCGAGGCCGCCGCCAAGAGTACGTCGGACTCAGTGATCGGACCGACGCCGCTGCGGATGATATTCGTCTTGACTTCTGAGGTCGCGATCTTTCCGAGCTGATCGGAAAGCACTTCCACCGAACCGTCCACGTCGCCTTTGATAATCAGGCGGACTTCTTTAATCTGTCCTTCCTGAATCTGATCATAAACTTTATCGAGCGTCACGGCGGTCATCGGACGACGATACTCATGCTCGCGTTTGACCGCGCTGCGTTTGAGCGTAATTTCACGCGCTTCTTGTTCATCCTTTACTACCATAAACGAATCGCCGGCACTCGGCACGCCGTCAAGTCCGGTGATCTGCGCCGGTGTCGACGGTCCAATCGTATCGATCAACGCGTCGCGATCGCTGTGTATGGTTCGCACACGACCCATATGCATCCCTGCGACAATCGTGTCGCTCTTGCGGCAGGTACCGCGCTGGATAAGCACCGTTACCACCGGGCCTCGTCCCTTTTCGAGCTTCGCGTCGACAACAATACCCTGCGCCCGGATGTCCGGGTCGGCCTTCAGATCGAGCATTTCGGCCTGAAGCAAAATCATATCCAAAAGTTTGTCGATGCCGAGTCCCGACTTGGCGGATATCTCGACAATGATCGTCTTTCCGCCCCACTCCTCACCAAGCAAGTTGTGTTTGCTCAGTTGGGCTTTGACTTCATCGGGATTGGCTGTCGGTTTATCAACTTTCGACATGGCGACGATGATCGGCACGTTGGCCGCACGGGCGTGGTCGATGGCTTCCACCGTCTGCGGCATGACGCCTTCATCGGCAGCAACTACCAGCACGACGATATCGGTGATCTGTGCGCCGCGCGCACGCATCGCCGTGAACGCCTCGTGACCGGGCGTATCCAGAAATACGATCCGCTCGTCGTTGTGTGTGACAAGATAAGCGCCGATATGCTGCGTGATCGCGCCCGCTTCACCGGCCACCACGTTGGTCTTGCGGATATAGTCAAGCAGCGAGGTCTTTCCGTGATCGACATGCCCCATGACCGTAACCACCGGCGCGCGCTTCACCTGCGCTTCGGAATCTTCCTCTTCCTTGGCGGTTTCGCCGATTTCAGCGGTTTCCTGCGCGTCGAATCCATATTCGGCGGCAACCGTCTGGATCGTATCCATATCCAGCCGCTGGTTGATAGTCGCCATCATGCCGAATTCGAGCAGTTTGGCAATAACCTCAACCGGCTTCTTATCTATCAGGCGGCTCAACTCGGCCACCGACATAAATTCGTTGACTTCGATTACATTTGTGGCGGTAGCGGAAGCGGCATCGGATGCGCCTTTCTCACGGATTTTCTTCTTGGGCTTGGTTCCACCCGAGAGATTGGCCATCGTCGTTCGAATGCTGCGCTGAATTTCACTCTGATCGAAATCGGTATGATCTTTCTGTTTCTTGCGGTCGCGCTTCTTTTTCTTTTTCTCCATCCGCTTGGCAAGCGTGCTAAGCGGCGTCGGCGCGCCCGGCGCGAACCGGCTGGCATCAAGAACTGTGTTGCGGCCGCCCGACGGCGACGGCGGTCCGCTCGGTCTCGGGCCCGACTGAGTCGGCGGCGGTCCCTGCGGACGACGCTGCTGCGTCGCCGCCTGCTTCTGTTCCATTTCCTTACGGGCAGTCTGCTTTTCCTGCGCCAACCTCATGTTGATCGCGGCGACCATCTCGGCCGTGGCCAGAGACATATGCGACTTGGGATTGTACCCAAGGTCCACCAGCATATTAACAAGCGCCTGCGAAGAGACCTTAAAATCCTTCGCCAGGTCGTAAATCCGTTTTGGTTTAGGCGCTAACATATATCACCTCCCGGATGCGAACGGGACCTCTCACCCTATTTCACACCCTTTGATTTCTTGCGCGGAGCGACACTCCCGTCATCGAGCACATCATCCAGACGCGGCGCGGAGACTTCCGGAATGTCGTCTTCTTCCGTGACATAATCCTTGTCATCCTCGCTGACGAACATATCAGATACCGTCAGTTTGTCCGGATCCGGCTCTTTTTCCTTCGCCTTGGCTTCGGCGCGCATCCGCTTGTCATATTCCTTTTCAAGCTCGGCCGCTTTTTCCCGGGCGCGTTCGATAAGTGTCTCGGCCGTCTTCTGACCGATACCTTCAATGCGCAGGAGCGCTTCAACGGTTGATTCCGCCAGCGACTGGATACTTGAAATGTCTGATTCGATCAGACGGTCACGCAACTTCTCGCCCACTCCTTCGAGCTGCCCAACCGGCACCAGCAATTCGGCTTCGCGGCGCTTGGACTCGTTGTATTCAGTCTCCGACATGATGTTGACTTTCCAACCAGTCAATTTGGAGGCCAGCCGCGCATTCTGTCCGGCGCGACCGATAGCCAGTGACAATTTTTCGTCCTCGACCACCACTGTCATCTTCTGCTCGGAATTGTAGGTGTCGATATGGACCACTTTGGCCGGAGCCAAAGCGCGGGTCACGAATACTTCCGGATTGCCCGAATACGGCACGATATCGATTCGCTCGTTATTCAATTCACGCACAATCGACTGCACGCGCACGCCCTTAATGCCGACGCATGCACCTACCGGGTCGATACGGTCATCGCTTGAATACACTGCAATCTTGGCCCGTTCGCCGGGTTCGCGCGCGATAGCACGGATCTCGATAATTTTCTCGTAAATTTCCGGCACTTCCATAGCGAATAGCGCCTTGAGGAAGTCATTGCTGACCCGCGACAGGGTAATCATCGGTCCGCGCGCATCCATCTGCACATCCTGAATAAACGCCCTGATGCGGTCACCCTGGCGGAACTTCTCGCGCGGAATCTGCTCCTTCACCGGCAGACGTCCTTCGCCGCGACCCAGATTGACCAGCACATTTCCTTTATCGAAATGCTGCACCACGCCGGAAACCAGCGTCCCGACTTTGCCGATGAATTCCTCGTAGATCCGCTGGTGCTCCGCATCGCGGACTTTCTGGATCAAAATCTGCTTGGCGGAAGCAATCGCATTGCGCCCGAATTCCGCCTCGTAATCCATGTAGATGTCGATCTCATCGCCAAGCGTCGCGGTCTTGTCGATCGCTTTGGCGTCGGACAACAGAATTTCCGTGTTGCCGTCGTTCACTTCCGATACCACCCGCTTGGTGGCAATCATCATCAACTCGTTCGACTTCCGGTCGAACTTGAACGACAGATTTTCGGCTGTCGGATATTTCTTCTTGGCGGCAGTCGCCAGGGCGCCTTCGAGAGTCTCGATCACGGTATCCAGATCGATATTCTTCTCCCGCGAGATCATCGTCATCGCCTCAAGCATGTCGAAAGCCATCTAACTCACTCCCTCAAAAAACGATTTTTGCCTGCGCTATCTCGCCGACCGGAATCCGCACCGGACCCGTTTCGTCGTCGAACTCGACGACCTCGTCGGACACGCTCTTTATCTCTGCGGTGATCTGCTTGCGTCGGGAATCGACGAAACTGACCCGAACCGTCTCTCCCACCCGGCGGGCAAAATCCCGCGCGGTCGTGAGCGGACGGTCGAGTCCCGGCGAGGAGACTTCAAGTGCATAACCACCGGGGAACATTTCGGTTCCCTCGATCGCCTCACCGATCACCCTGGAAAGTTTCGAACAGTCATCGATACTGACCCCATTCGGACTGTACACAAACACCCGTACAGCCACATTGGCACGGTATCGCGAGACCACGACATCAACCAACTCGAATCCGTGTCCCGCCAACAGCGGGTCTAAAACCTTGGCGAGTTGTTCCTTGTCGTTCTGTCCCATACCCTTCCAGTAAACAAAAGAGTGGGCGTTCGACCCACTCCCGAACTGGTCAATGTACGGATTAACTCTTTGGCAAGCAACTAATTTGTACGCTACCGAAGCCCCTCGGCCAGCTTTTGAACCGCCCCGACAATTTCACCGATATTGACCAGATCAACCTGGTCCGAAGCCCTCGATTTCAGCTCTACCTTACCGTCCTTCAACGACTTATCCCCAACTGTCACACGAATCGGCAGGCCGATCAGGTCAGCGTCGTTGAATTTGACTCCAGCTCGCTCTATGCGGTCATCGTAGAGCACTTCAATTCCGGCTTTGGTCAACTCGGCATAGATCTGCTCAGCGGCCGCGACGAGATTCTCTTTCTCCTGATTGACCGGAATCAGCTCGACAAGATATGGCGCGATATTCTTTGGCCAGATAATCCCCTTGTCGTCGTGATATTTTTCAAGCGCCGCTTGCGGCGTGCGCGTGATACCGATTCCGTACGACCCCATGAGCATCGGATGCTCTTTGCCTTCCGCGTCCAGAAATGTCGCGTTCAAAGGCACCGAGTACTTGGTCCCAAGCTGAAAGGTGTTGCCGACTTCGATCCCGTCTTTGGCGACTAACTTGCCACTACAGTTCGGGCAGAGGTCGCCGTCTTGCGCCTTGCTCAAGTCGACAATCTGCGTCGCTTTGAAATCGCGATCAATATTCACGTTGACGATATGCTTCTCGCTCTGATTGGCGCCGACTACGATGTTTTTCATCGCGGCCACCAAGGGATCAGCCAGAATCGTCACTCCCGACAATCCCACTGGCCCGGCAAATCCAACCGGCGCTTTGGTCACCTGTTCGACCTGCACCGGGTTCGCCATCTCAAGATCGTTGGCTTTCAGTGCGTTCTTAAGCTTTGTCTCGTTTAATTCGCGATCCCCGCGTACCAGAGCCGCCACCGGCTTGCCGTCAGCCATGTAAATCAGCGTCTTCACCAAGCGCGAGGCATCGACTTTTAGAAACGCCGTCACTTGCTCAATCGTCGCTGCTCCCGGCGTGTCGACTACCTGCATGGCTTTCATTTCAGAATCGACTGCAATATTCTTTCCGTCCTTAAACGTCGCTTTCTCCACATTCGCCGCATACCCGCACGACGGACACGCGATGATAATCTCTTCCCCCGCTTCGGTGTCGACAAGCAACATGAACTCATGCGCCGCCTTGCCGCCCATCGCGCCCGTGTCCGATTCGACTTTCAACACTTCAAGCCCTGCGCGCTGGAATACTCGGAAATATGCATCGACCAATTTCTTATAGGTCTTGTCAAACGACGCCTGATCGGCGTCGAACGTATACGCGTCCTTCATGATGAATTCACGTCCGCGCATGAGGCCGAACCGCGGGCGGATCTCATCGCGAAACTTGACTTGAATCTGATACAAGTGCAGCGGGAGCTGTTTGTAACTCTTAACCTCACCTGCGACCAAGTATGTAACCGACTCTTCATGCGTCCCGCACAGCACCATATCGTGTGCGTGACGGTCCTTTAGGCGCATCTGTTCTTTACCGATTGTGTCATACCGACCCGACTGCTGCCAGACCTCGGCCGGACAGAGCACCGACATCGTGATTTCCAGCCCATCGGCACGGTTCATTTCTTCGCGCACGATCTGCGAGAACTTTTCAATCACCCGCTGCATCAGCGGCAAATACAAGTAAACTCCCGCCGCCAGCTTCCGAATGTACCCACCACGCAATAGAAGTTGATGCGAGATCAGCTCAGCGTCGGTTTGCTTTTCTCTCAGTGTCGGTATGTACGTCTGTGACCATTTCATATAGTTCAGCTCGATTCTAGTAGGTCGGGTTGGCAAGTTCTTCGCCATCGGCGGAG
>CAYVWS010000154.1:0-5987 GCA_964455535.1 uncultured Ignavibacteriales bacterium
CCTCTTATCTCGAAGTGTCGCGCGGGCGTCGCTGGCGTGGGTGTGGCTCGACCGAGAGAAATACGATTCGGTGACCGCAGTTGCAGGGGCGCTTGCCGCGGAGCATCCGTCGGGAAAGTCATTTCTGTGGCCGCTGGCGCGCGCCTATTACGAATCAAAGAAATACCAGAACGCTGTGGCAACGTACGCACGCATACGGTCGCTGTTGGAGGCGAATCCCGGGAATCACTTCAATATCGTCGAGTGCGATTACTACCTCGCTCGCAGCTATGAGAAATTGAATGAGGATTCAGAGGCGGCGCAGTGCGCGGCGCGCCTGACGACTTACGAAAAGTATGTCTCGGCAGATGTACGGGTGCGGCAGGAGGGGAAACTGAATTATCTCAGGCGGCTGGCTGCGCGGGTGGTGACAACCGTTTCGGCCGAATGACGCTACTTGGGGGCGCGCTCGAGCTTTTGGCGTTCATCCAGAAGTCGGCATCCTTCCATCAGAATCGATTCGTTGGGGTATTGGTTGTTCGCCGGCGGAATTTCTTCGGGAGTGACCGGCTGAATATTCCAATAGCCGGTGGTCCATCCGATCGCTTCATAGACGGCCTCCGCTCCGGCCAGGTCACGTAGTTTAGCGTGGACGATCTGACCCTGCTGCAGATACAAACAGAGTTCGTCGGTGCCGTTTGATACGATGAGATTGACAGTCCGTCGGCTCGGACCGAGCGCCTGCAAGAGATCGATCAGATTCATGTCGATCAGGTTACCCATCGCGCCGGTGCCGGTGTTGCGATTGGCGCGGATGTGCGGCGTGCTGGCCTGCGCCTCGATGCGCATGCGGACTTTGCGGATTTTCACCACCAATAGATTCAGATTGTTGTCGATTGATATCAGATCTTCAATGCCCTGATCCAAGAGCCCGGTCATTTGGGCCGCGACAAAAGTATCGGTAAGAACGAAAGTCGGAATTTTGGTAACGTCGATGCCAGCGGCGATCACCGCACCAACCATAGCCGACACTTTGGCCGGCTCGCCCATATCCATCAGGATCAGCATATCAGGATTGCCGCGCCGGAAAAGATCGGTGAGCGAGAGCAGATCGCCCACCACGATGACACGGAAGCCCTCGTTTTTGAGCCGCGACGCAATCGGTTTGGCCAGATCGGTGTCGGAGCCCAGGAGGATGACCTGATTGTAGCGGAGCGTTTCGGAAACCATCAGGATGTCACCTTGAATCATCTCGAGAAACGCTTCGGCGACTTCCGGCAAGAAGAGTTTGCCGCGCAGATCGTTGAATTTGCGCCGCACTTTGTCGAATTTGTCAAGCGACAGCTTTTCATCAAGCGACATATTGTCGCAAAAGATATCGACCACAGTCAGGATATTTCCGCCGAGCATCTCAATGGGCAGGCGCTTGGTAAACCGGTCGCGCAAATTGACATACATGGCGCGCAGAATGCCTATCACCACCGGCGAGTAATTGAGCGAATCCAATAGCTTGATAGTCAGATTGATCTGATTGCGGAAGTCGCCCTTCTCGGCCTGCTCGCCGTAGTAGAACTTTGACAGATCGTGAATGTATGCGGCGTCGACCACGACCAAACGGTCGGCGTCAGGTAGGCCGATATGCTTGCAGAGCCGGTCGACGAGCTGACCGACTTTGCCGCTGTGATTGAGGGCCTGGCCGGCTTTGGATGACAACAGGGCGGTAAACAGATCGAGATTCTTGACATGCAGTTCGCTGACGCGCTTGATTTTTTCATCATCGAGAAGCAGTTGGTCGGCGGACGAATAATACCGCACCTGTGTACGCGGCGAGGTTTTGCGCAATCGGTCGAATAGATCGAGATAGTCGCCGGAGACAGTATCCCGCACGAAGACCGTATGGAATTTGTGTCCGCCGATCAGATCGAAGGCAGCGTCGGCGGAATCGCAGACGAGTACCTGATACGAGGCCGATTCGAGAATCGTGCGGATTTGCTTGTCGGCATCGAGGTCGTCGGTTACCAGCAATACGGCATCGCGCATGTTGGCGGCCGCCGAGGTGTTGGCCTGAACTATTTTGCCGGTGTCGCTCTGGCGGTCGGCTTCGGAAACGACGTTTGCCCCCTGCGCCTGGGCCTCGGGTTCACTAATGACGTAGTGGGCGGTTATGGCCGAACGCAGCGCAGTCTCGGCGGCGATGTAGAGCCGGACTTTGCACCCTTTGGCGATAAACAGAAGTTCCTTGAGCAGATCTTCGTTAGTCGGGTCTTCGCAGGCGATTTTTAATTCCAGCGTTGCCGCATCGAACGCAAACGGCAGCACCGTTCGGGCGACGGCGATTTTGGCCGGGATTTTTTCGAGGGCTTCGCGTGGAATTTTTCGGTCGGTAAGTATGACTCCTTCGCATTCCAGCTGACGGGCGAGCGCCCGCACCAGACCGCCCTCGTTGACCCAGCCGTTGCGAAGTAAGTGTGTCCCAAGACGCCCGCCTTGCTCTTTTTGTAAAGAGAGCGCCTGACGGATCTGGTCTTCGGTGACCAGACCTTCGTAGAGCAGAATTTCGTCAAGACGGAGACGTCGGTTGTTGGTGTCGTTCATACGTGTAGATCAAAAAAATCGCGTTCCGTACCCTTGCTTGATCAATGTGCCGCCGACCAGAAGACGGACTGTCCGCCCCGGAGGCGCCTATCTCTCTATTAATCGGCAAAATCGGCCGAAAGTGAACGACTACCCCGCGATGACCGCCTGTGCAAATTTTGCACACCGCCACATCGCTAAAGAGTGCTCGCCTAAGGGGGTTGTATTAGTTTGGCTACGTGACGGATAAAAGACGCGAAACAACGATTAAATTGACGGCCGAAGTCGCCTGTGCGGGTTGAGCTTCCAAGCTTGGGCCAAAGTTCTTGGCCGAGGTTTTGTCAACATTGCCGCAGGCAACGCATCCGAATCTGCTGGTCGGGTTCAATACCGCCGACGATGCCGGTATCTATCGCCTGAGTGAAACGCAGGCGCTGGTCCAGACGGTGGATTTTTTTCCGCCGATTGTCGACGATCCCTATTTGTTCGGACAGATTGCCGCGGCCAACGCCTTGTCGGATGTCTACGCCATGGGCGGGACTCCGCTCACGGCGTTGAACATTGTCGGTTTTCCGCTTGGATCACTTCCACCGGAGATACTCACTGAAATTCTCCGGGGCGGAAACGATAAAGTGATCGAAGCCGGCGCGGTCGTAGTCGGTGGGCATTCGATCAAGGACAAAGAGCTGAAATTCGGTGTCGCGGTCACGGGGATAGTCGATCCGAGGCGGATCATCACGAATGCCGGTGCATGTCCGGGGGACGTAGTGTTTCTTACCAAGGCGCTCGGGACCGGAGTCATTACGACGGCCATCAAGCGATCGGCAGCTGTTGACTCAGTCGCCGGGGCCGCTATACAGCAGATGGCGATGCTCAATAGGAAAGCATCGGAAGCTATGCTTTCCGTCGGAACGACGGCTGCGACTGATATTACCGGATACGGTTTATTGGGTCATGCCCGCGAGATGGCTGAGGGATCAAATGTCACGATCCGATTCTCCGCAGCAAAACTCCCCTTGTTGTCCGGTGCGCTCGGACTTTCCGCTCAGGGAATGCATCCGGGGGGCGCGAATGACAACCGCGAGTATCTAAAAGAGAAAGTGCGCGTCGAGGGCAATGTTGATCCGAATCTACTCGCGCTCATGTATGATCCACAGACATCCGGCGGATTGCTCATCGCCGTGCCTGAGACCGACGCCGTCAAGCTTCAGACCGCACTTGCATCGGCCGGTGTATACAGTGAACCAATCGGCCGAGTGACCGCGCGGTCGTCACATCCGCTCGTCGTCGAACCATGACCACACGCGCGTCGTCAGTGCTGGGTTGGGTGTGTCTGGTGGCGACACTGGCTGTGCTTGTTGCCGGATTCTGGTTCTGGTCGCGCGATCTGGAAGCTGACGCGCCGTTCAATTTTTCCGGCCATTCACAGTCGCTTGGGACCGATCCGCCGCTGTACACCTATCACGCCAAGAACCGGGTCTTGTTCGATCAGGCCGATCCCCTCGGCGATAAGCGCTGGATACTGTTCGAAAAATCGTTTGCCGGATGGCTGACAACCCTTTGGTTCAAGCAAGCGGGAGTGTCAATTGCGGCCGGGCGACAGGTGGCGCTGGCGCTCACCTTTGCCTCGTTAGTTCTGATACTCGTGGCGTTGGGGCGGCACTATAGACCGTGGGTGACACTGGCAGTTGCAATCGGCGCTGTGTGCAATCCGCTGCTCATGATATACGGCAGCTTGCCATTTCTTGAGATCAGCATGCTCTTTTTTGCCTCGCTAGCATTTTTCTTCTATGCCGTCTGGGGGGACAGACTTTGGGGCATTGTGCTTTCAGCGGTAGCGATCGCCGCGGCGACGGTGGTCGGAAAAGTATTTGGGCTTCTGCTGTTGCCTCCTCTTGTACTGAGTCAATTTTGGTCAGCGGAGCGTGGGAACCGTCTGCGGCAGTCGCTCCTGCCAGTTGGTGTGTTTGTTGTAGCTTCGGCGGTGCTCGTGATTTCGCTGTATGGATCGCACGTAACTGAAGCTTTCGGATTTGTCCGCGAACAGTCGGTAGAGGGGCGTTTGTATCCGGAGGCGCTTAAGTCGCCCTGGTCGTTGATCTCGTTTTTGCTCGCCTACGGATATCGCAACGACGTCTACTACCGCTCGATTGACTTGCTCGCATACTTCTTTGTGACAATGTCGCTCTTCGCCCTGACGTTCTGGGCGAGTGAACATCGCGTGCGGCAACTTCCGAAAACACTTCGCTTTGCCCTTTGGTGGGGAGTTTGGACTTGGATTGCGCTGTCTATCCCGACCTACTCACCGACACGCTATTCAGTCGCGTTCATTCCGACAGTGCTTATCTGCGGTATGGCGTACATCGATACACTGCTGCAATCAAACGGACGGTGGGAGATTAGGTTTGGCTGGCGGTCGGCGAGCTTGGTGGCAATTGCGGCCTGGGTCATAGCAATGCAGATCGGACTGAAATGGTATGTCGGATCGTACGTCGACGGTCTGTATGTCCAGTACATGATTAAAACGCTTCCGGTCGCGGTGATCGTGCTCTTGATGGCTCGGTTCGCTGATCGACTCTATAGAATGACCATCGGTCCCGCTGCGCTGATCGCAGTAGCGCTGTTGCTGTGCGCCGGTTCGGTCGCTACCGGTATCTATAACTATCGCGAAATGGCAATCACAGACAAGCGCTACGACACACGCGATGCGAATCTTGATTTGAGCTTTATCCTCGGGCCGGACGCCGTCGTCTCAGGGCCGTACGCGGCGGCCTTCACCCAGGAAAACAAAGTGATGTCGCACCCGCACTTTTTCGGTGAGTCGTGGTCAGACAGCACGCTTTTGGTTAAGCTTCCAATCACGCATCTGGCAGTGGACGCATCCAATTTTACCTCAGCGGTGCGACAAAGCAAATCGCTTGAAACGGCTCGTCCGATCACCGGGTATTGGATCAACGGCCATGAAATCTCAGTGTTTGATATCAGCCAGACCTATGACAATCCGAAAGCGAATGCCTATCAACCGAGTCGGTACGAGAGGGCAATAAAGTACTTCGATCGATTCAATTTCGATTCGGCGCTGGTGACTCTGGGTGAAGACCCGGAACTTATCAATCGTTCGCGATCGGCGGCGCTTTTGTATGCCAGATCGCTCTTCAAATCCGATCTGGACGACGCGGCTTTGAACAATTATCAGGTTCTGGCGCAGCGGTACCCGTCCGATTTCATGATCGCCCGCGAGGCGGCCAATGTGATCCAGCAAATATCGGAATTGCGACAGGATTCGTCACTTCATGATATGGCCGATTTCTTGTATCAGCGGGCGGCCTATCTGAACCCCTGGGAGATGACCAATCTTCAGAAGATGGCGACCGACACGCACGAGTACTTCGAAAAGCTTTACGAGGCACAAATCTCCCGGCAGAGAGACACCG
>CAYVWS010000155.1:0-4353 GCA_964455535.1 uncultured Ignavibacteriales bacterium
AGGAGATTTTCTTCGGTTTCCGACAGGATATGCGCGCGGGTGCGGGCGAGATTGGACAGATACTGACGATACACCTGCAGATCTTTGTTGGCCGCCAGCAGGGCGTCGATCTGTTCGCTCGTCATGGTCAAAATTTCGGGCTCGATATACGATGTCGTCGCGCCGATCTTGGAACCCAACGCGCCGATCCGATCCGACATTTCCTGATACTTACTCTCCCGGTTATCCTCATCCAGTTTCAACCCGGCGTAGACAAACAAATTGTCCGAGATCAGTCCAAGCGAGTCATTCAGCCGCAAGCAGGCAAGCAGTTGATCGCCCTGATTGAGTTTCCCTTTGAACTGGCCCAGCCGCTCGTAGTTGGCGTTCAAAAAGTCATACGAGGTTTGCCAGGCGTCATCCGAGGCGAACATATCCGCCAATTGCCATTTGTATTTGTCTTCAATCTGCGAGCGCTGGGGGATATCGGCACAAAAGGCCGGGGTTGCCCAGATACTCAGCAGACATATCATGATCGCCACAGCGACCGAACGGTACCAACGTGCTGTCATACAGTTCCTCTTTTCTGCACTGGTGGTGTAAACGTACGTCAATTTTCTCTTCTCTTGGTTCAAGGCGGCATGTAATATACGTGGGTGTCCCCCATAATGTTTAGTTAAAATAGGACCCGCCATGTACGTACACCGCACAACTGTCAAACTCCACGACACCGACGCCGCCGGGGTTATGTTCTTCGGCAACCAGTTTCATCTGGCCCACGACGCCTACGAAGCAATGATGGCCCATATCGGCTGCTCGCTTGCTTCGATACTTGCGTCGGATACCTACCTTGTCCTGATAGTGCGGGCCGAGGGGGAATACAAAAAGCCGCTCACGTCCGAAGAACCGATTGAATTGCGCGTGGCGGTTGAGCGCATCGGCCAGAGCTCGTACACGATCTTTCAGGAAATCCGCAACGCCGCCGGCGACTTGACCGGCACTGTCCGCACAGTGCATGTCAGCGTCGACCGTGCCACCAAAAAGACCTGCCCGCTGCCGGAAAAACTCCGCGCCGCGCTGGCCAAGGTCTGACCCTTTTCGCTAACGATTCAGAATATCAACGGCCCGCCGGGTGAACCAGCGACGGTCCGGTTTCATCCGGTCAACCGGCGCGTCGTCCGGCCATGGAAAAAATTCATCGGGGATTTTAAACCTGGGCAGGAAACGCTCAAGAAATGCCACGAGTTTAACTTCATCGAACGGCACAGTCTCATCCAGTCGCACAAAACCAACCGGTCGGTGGCCGAATTCGTCGTCGTCGATCGCCACGACCACCACCTCGCGCACTTCCGGCATTCGCGAAAGCGCGCTCTCGATCTCTTCGGGATGAATATTCTCGCCGCCCGAAACGAACATATTGTCTTTTCGGCCATGTACGGTCAAGTAACCTTGCGAATCAACGGCGCCCATATCGCCGGTCGCAAACCAGCCGTCGGCATCGAATGGCCGCACCAGATCATTTCCAACCACATACCCCGCAAAGCGCGTTTCGCCACGTACGAGAATCTCACCGTCGGGCGAGATGTTGACTCCTCGATACTTCAATGCTCTGCCCGACGTAAACAAAGCCGTCGCCGAATCGCCCGTCGAAGTTGTCGTTACCTGCGAGCCCATTTCGGTTAATCCATAGCTCATGTGAATTGGCAGACCGATTTCAAGCGCGCGGTCAGTCAGCGCCGGCGGCGTCGGCCCGCCTCCGACAAGAATAGCTTTCAAGTGTGGTTTAGTCGCAATCAGACCGCGCGGTTCTGAAAGCAAGCGATACAACTGCGTCGGCACGACCGACAGATGCGTGATCTGAAAATCTCGAATCGCTTCAGGCAGCGACTTCTCGCGATCCGGAATGACAAGTGTTCCGCCGTGCAGCAGCGCACGGTACATAAGCGCCATTCCACCGACATGATAGAGCGGCAGCGAAACCAGCCACCGGTCGCCGGCGGCAAACGGAATATTCTCATGCGACCCCAGCGCGTTGAAGTGCATGTTGCCAACGGTAAGCGCCGCCATCTTTGGTGTGTCAACCGAACCCGATGTTGCTACTATCGCTGCAACACGATCACGTGGGAGTTCAATCGTGAGCGGCCGCAGCGATTTGTTGGGCACGCTGCTCCATTCGTCGACGCTCACCGCAAATTCGCGCGCTGAAAGCGACTCGATGAGTTTTGCTTGTTCAACACGGGGGAGACGGCCGCTTATCGGGCACGCAACCGCGCCGACTTCCAAAAGGGCCATGAGGGCTATTAGGAAATCTGGTGAGTTGTCATCCGTATTTGCAATTCGCGAGCCGGTCGTGATACCATCCCGCTCCAATGTGGCGGCCAATCGCTGCACTCGCTGCGCCACGTCTGACCACGACCAAATTTCGCTCGGGCCGATAATTGCCTGCTGGTCGGCATGTAGTTCCAAAACAGCGGCCAGCGGTGAACGCAGCTCACCCAAGCGGCACCTCTTGCATCAGATCGCGATTGAATTCAAATCTCGCCGGGCCGCCCGGTTCGATCTCAACTCGGTAATCAGAAATGTTCAGCCGCGGTTCGACCAAATCACGCGCAAACAGACGACCGGTGTCCAGTCCGATCGGCGTCTCGTCGAGCGTCGACGCCGCCAAGTTCGCGATCATCGTAAGTCCGACCGACGACTCAATCGCCGCACCAAGCACTGCGTCTTTCCCCGATAGTTTGCAGGCACGAATAACTTCAAGAGATCGTTCGAGCCCGCCGATCACCGTCGGCTTAATCACCACCGCCCGACACCAGGCAAGATCGGCAATACTCTGGTCGGTCAGGTCGCGGACGGTTTCGTCGAGCGCCACGGGAAACCGGGGGTACTGGCAGGCAAAATGTGATAACTCCGCCGGATCGCGCAACGGCTCTTCGACATATTCGATCTCGCACCCGGCGATGCCTTCGGCGAATCGACTCGCTTGATCGAAAGTCCAGCGTTGGTTAGCGTCAAGACGAAGCGAAATCTCGTGCGAAAGTTGCGCCCGGATTGATCGTACATACTCAAGATCATCCTCAACGCTTCGTCGGCCGACCTTCACTTTCACCGCCCTGCACCCGCTTGAATTCAAACGGGCGATCGACGCCGTGGCGTTGTCCGTCGTCTCCAAAAGAGCGTTGACAAAGACATCAAGCGCGAAGTCCTCGTTGAACACCGTCGCAACCGGCTGGCCCGATTTCGCCGCCACCAGAGTGACAAAAGCCGATTCGACGGCAAAGCGCACCGACGAACTGATCTCATCTTCAGTCACCGATTGTGCCGTGAGCAACGGATTGAGTTCGTCGATTTCGGTATTACGCAGGTGACGGGCGACTCGAACAAGCTCACTCCCCGCCTGCTCAAGCGACTCGGATGAGTATCCAATAAGCGGCGCGCACTCGCCATACCCCAAGTTCCCGCCAGCATCTTCGATTTGTAAGAGATACCCTTCGCGAAACTCGATTGGTGTATTTAGAAATGTCAGCGGCGCAACCAGCGGCAGACGATACGAATAAAGTCGGACGCCAGAGATTGTCACAGCAGCACCCAGCCGATTGAGAAGAGCAGCGCATGCGCGAAGAGGAGCTTGCCGGTCATAGCCAGATCATTGTTTAGATCTGTTCCGGCATGGTGGGTCACCTGTCGCATCAGTTTCATCGCGGGCAGAATCGTAATCACGGCCGCAAGACCGGCCCACCGCTGTGACGCGAGGCAAAGATACACTGTAATCGTGTGTGCGCCGGCCAGACAAAACCAGAACTCCGCGATTGCGAAAGTTCGACCAAAGCGGACTGCCAGCGTATGTTTGCCGCCCGCTCGATCATTGTCGATATCTCGAAAATTATTGACCGTCAAAATGCCGACTGAAAAAAGCCCCGGCACCAGTCCGGCAATTACTGCCGTCCAACTCAACGCCTGAATATTTACATAGTACGTTCCCGCGACCGCCACCGGGCCAAAAAAGATCAACACGAAGATATCGCCAAGGCCATTGTAACCGAGGGGATATGGCCCGCCGGTATAGAGCACACCGAACAGTATGGAAAATATTCCAATCACCAAAATCGGCCAGCCGCATCGTATCACCAAATACAGGCCGATCAAAAGCGCAAGGCCGAACACAAGCATCGTCGCATTTTTCATCTGACTCGGCGTGACCAGTCCAGCATGAGTCACTCGCGTGGGACCGAGCCGAGTCTCGGTATCCGTTCCCTTCACAAAATCAAAGTAGTCGTTGGCGTAATTGGTGCCGACTTGTATGAGCAGAGCCGCGATCAGCGCAGCGAGCGTCGGCACCAGCGCAAGCTGACCGTCGCCGATCGCCAGCGCCGC
>CAYVWS010000155.1:4453-5971 GCA_964455535.1 uncultured Ignavibacteriales bacterium
GGCCCCGTCTGCCCAAAGATTGCATTATCAGCGGCAATCGTCAGATCGCACATCAGGTGCAAAACATGTCCGCCGCCGATAGCGTATCCGGCGACCATTGCGATTATCGGTTTGGGGCAGGTGCGCATCTGACGCTGAAAATCGAGCACATTCAATCGATGCACCCCGGTTTCGTCTTTGTACCCGGCGTCGCCTCGAATCTTCTGATCGCCGCCTGAACAGAACGCCAGATCGCCGGCGCCGGTCAGAATCACCACGCCGATCTTTTCATCCTCGCGGGCATCGGCCAGCGCCGCCGACATCTCGAATACCGTCTGCGGACGAAAGGCATTACGCACGTTCGGGCGATTGATCGTGATCTTGGCGATGCCGTCGGCTTTGTGGTAGAGAATATCGGTATACGTTCCGGCTGATTTCCAATCTACTGTCGACATGGTAACCTCACGCGTGGGGTTGTACAAACGAGGCGATCACACGGCTCAATTCTTCCGGCTGTTCGATGTGTACCGCATGACCGGCGCCGGGAATAATATGCAGTTTCCCCAGCGGGCACAAGTCGGCCACACGTCGGCCAATCGCCGTGTACTTGGTATCCGATTCACCGGCCACATAGCAGACGGGCATCTGAAGTTCTTTCAGGCGATCCCAAAGCGGGTGTTGCCGCCCTGTACTGAATCCCACCAGCGCGCGGGCTATTGCTGCGCGATCGCCACTGGCGCGAGCCGCCGCGACCGAAGTGTACATTGGCGAATTTCGCAGCGACGCAAACAACGGCTGCTGATACCACTCGTCGATAAATTGATTGAGCGGAATCGATGACAATCGCTCAGCGAGCTTCTCATCCGACGCCAGCCGTGACAGCCGCGCTGACTCCGATTCGATCCCCGGCGACGCCGAGACCAATACAAGCGACTTCACGAGCGCGGGGTACTTCAATGCGAATTGAAGCGCGATCCGCCCACCCATTGAATACCCGCAAAGTATGAATTGCCCCGACTTAGATTGGCTCACCGTCGCCTTTATGGCCTCACAGGCAAAAGAAAAATCAAACAGCTCAGTTGGCACATCAGCACTCACTCCATGCCCCGGCAGATCAATTGTCATCAAATCGAATTGATCGGCCAACTTCTGCACTACCGGCGACCAGTCGTCGGCACGGCCGAGAAAACCATGAAGAAAGACGATGCCCGGATTGTCTGCGCTTCCAAATCTCTTGGCGCCGAGTGGTGCGTCAGCCATGATTCTAACTCTGGCTCAGAATTGATTTGATTGCGTCCCGAAGTTCCAGGCGTACTCGACGCGACTCTTGCCAATCGAACCGCAGTTCGATCACGCTCGACTTACCGCTGTTGGTAGACTTGGCATAAACATTACGAAATTCTTCCGCGTCGCTTGGGCTCGCATACGCCAACCCGAACATCTCCGCTGCCGCTTTGAAATCAAATGAATGCTTCTGCAAAAATAGCTTCTCGAATGTCTCGCCGCCAACAATTTCGGTGCTCAGATCGGCCACGGGCA
>CAYVWS010000156.1:0-5441 GCA_964455535.1 uncultured Ignavibacteriales bacterium
GTCAATCAGATTGATTGGCGGCCGCTTTTATTTACTTGGGGGAATTAGTGAATCAAAAAGGTCGTGAGAACCGCGATCCAGATAATGACAGTGGCGATAATCCCGGCGGGTCGACCGTTGCCGACAAAGAGAGCCAGCGCCGAGTAGATCATACCTATCCCAAGCTTGGCGCTGATCTTTTGAAGCGGCGCGTAGTGCTGGGCATCGGCAAGAAGCAGGACGCCGCCGATCAACAGGCCAACATAGATCAGCCAGTATGGCTGACTCGCCTTTTGCGCCGCGCTGTCACCGCCCATTGGGGTACCCTTTCAGATACAATTCGATGCCGTTGGCGATGGCTGACGCGAGCGACGTCTGATATTTCTTTGTCATCAGCATCGCTTCACGATCCGGTAGGATCATGAAATCGCACTCCACGAGCACTGCTGGGTATTGGGTGGGACGATTCACCGCCAGATTTCCCCAATAGAGGCCGTGATCGGGAAGCCCGGTCACTTTCAGAAGTTCACCCAGAATGCTTCTGGCCAAGTCTTTCGACCAGGGATGATAGTAAATGACGGAAGTTCCGTTATTGGTAAACGGATTCACGCCGTCGGGAAGAGAATTGTTGTGGACCGACACAAACAGATCGGCTTTTGCATTTTTGGCGATAACCGGACGATCAGCCAGCGCGATATTAGACATGTCTGAGCGCGTCATAACAACTTTCGCCCCCCTGGCTTCAAGCTGATCGCGAAGGGCCAGAGCGATACCAAGATTCGCCTCTGCCTCGGTAAAACCGGTCGGACCGATCGATCCCGGGTCGGCGGAATGTCCGGGATCGACAACAATTGTTTTGCCTTTGAGCAGTTGTGGCGATTTGGGCGGCCGCTTGATCTTAAGACACAGCGCGTTGCCTTCGTAATAGCAATCATACCCCCACAACGCCTGCCGCAGATTGACCGTGAATTCATAAAGTCTTTCTTCGCGCTGAACCCACGTACAGTAGTCGATGAAGCGATTCTTGTATTCTGAGCGAATCCAATCAGTATTGCTGGTCACGCCGAATATCTGCAGCGTCAGCCGACGCGGCGATTCTTCGATGACTCGAAAGGCATGTTTGCCGGAGAGTGGGAAAGTAATGGTAGTCGAACCACCGGAGTCGTATGACCGGACGGAACTGATTTGCGATGACGGCGGCAAAATCCCTGTCGCCAGCCGCTCCACGGAGTTCTTAGCTACCCAGGCGAACTGATTCGCCGAAAGCTGTACGCGAAACCAATCGCCTTCTGCGCCCACCGCAAAGACTTCGACCCCCTTCGGCTGGAAGATGCTGAAATATCCCTGGCGCGGCCCCACTCGCATGGTCTGCATGGAATCGATCATGCGCACAGTGAAAGGAAATTGCTCGCTGTTGAGAGAAACTTTGTAACCGGATTGCGATGTCACGCAGCGGCTCTTCTTAGACTTACCATCAACTTTGCATAGCGAGTACGTGATTTCCGCCGCCGAGACCTTACCTGTCGGAGGAACGATAAAGAAACCGGAATAGACGCCGTCACTCGGCACGGCCTCAGGCACTACTCCTTCGCCGAAGACGGCCTCTCCCCAATAGGGTGCGCCGCTCGGAGTCACCTCGGACATCGGGACAGAATCGGCCACGCCGGGAACCGAGAACCAGGCCGTTCCACCGGCGCTGCCTCGAAAGCGGACATCGAGATGGTCTCCGGTTGATATTGCCACATCACCCGAGGGCGCCTTGTAGTCGCCGATGATGGCAAGTGAATCCGGCGAAATCACGAGCTCCTTGGAGCCCACCACGACAGGAATAGACAATTCTGCCAAGGTGGTCATGGAGGCGTGCGTGCCGCCTCCCGTGACTTTCAGCTCAAAACTGAAGTCCCCGCAAGTCACCGGCAAAAAAGCCAGGAATCCGCCGCCGGGATGAACTTTTACCGGCTGGCCGTTGATCTTCAGTGTCAGTGCTGATTTAATCGCGGCGCTGGCCGGGACCATCTTCAAGAGAGATCGCGTCAAATGGCCGAGGATAAATGTCGAGTCGGTTGCGGTGACAGTCTGTCCCGACTTCGGATAAATCACTACAATCCCGGACGTATCGACACTCTGCGCAGTTGCGACAGGTCCGAGTCCGATGCTGACTGCAGCAAGCAAACTACGAAACAATGTACTGTTCGAAAACATCTCTTATCAATGTCGGGCCGCCGATTATTTCGCGGTCGACCTCTATCTGCTCTCGATGAAAGGTAATGCCGCGGGCAATGTCATTTTGTAGAAGTTGAGGACCATCCAGATCGATATAGTCGGCCAGCGACGACATATAGACCGACTGCGCGATACCGATTGATGATGACACCATGCAGCCAAGCATGACCTTCTTGCGGGATTCTTGCGCTTTGGCCGCAACCTGCAGCGCTTCCAAAATGCCGCCGCTTTTTTCCATCTTGATGTTCACACCGTCAACGTGCGCGGCGACGGCGTCGAAATCGTCGGCGGTCGCCAGCCCTTCATCCATGATGAGTTCAACTTCGGTATTCTTGCCTTTGAGACGCGGCCAGTCGGCGACGAGCTTGGCCTCGGTTGGCTGCTCAATGATCTTCACTCCCGTCCTGGCGAGATAATAGATCATTTCTTCGGCCCGGGCCAAGTCCCAGCCCCCGTTCGCATCGACCCGAATTTCCTTGTTCACGACATCCTTGAGCGACTCCACAACTTTGACATCGTCGGGTCCGCCGAGCTTCACCTTCACTATCGGATATTCGCTCGATTGAATCGCCGACACCATCTTGCCGGGATCGTCGATTCCGATAGTAAATGAACTCTTGATACCGACGGGAGTCGACAACGAGAGCACCTCCCACGGATAGCGCGACGACTCTCCGGAAAGATAGTTGACGACCATGCCGGTCAGCGCCGAACGGGCAATCGGATGAATCAACAATTTCGAAACATCGCTCAGGGTGTCGGCATCAATCTTTCCGGACTGCTCGATATGGCGAGCGCCGGCGCGAAGATCTTTTTCAAGTTCGTCGAGCGTCGGGCCGTAGTAGACCGATGTCGCCGCTTCGCCCGAGTATCTGTTATTGAGCACAACCAGGAAATTCGTTTTGACATCGGCCGCACCCTTGGCTACGGCGAATCGCGTTCGAAGTGGGAGGTTCAGCTTGAATATTTCAATCCGAATCACAAGAGTCTCCTCGCTAACTTGAAGTCGCGGTCCAGATCGGCCCGGTAATCGGAATCGCCTTTCGCAAGTGATTGAATCCGGACACCGCCGCCGCTGCGTGAGCTGTGGATGATCTTTTCCTTGCCCAGCGATATGGCAACATGGCGGTCAAAGAACAGCAGATCGCCGGCTCGAACATCGTCGCGACTCACTCTCGTGCCAACTGTAATTTGGTCTTTGGTGTCGCGGGGTAAGTAAACTCCGACTTGGCGATAGAGAGCGCGGGACAATCCGGAACAGTCGAGACCGTAGGCCGTGATCCCGCCCCATAAATATGGCGAGCCGAGAAATTTCCGGGCGTCAGCGAGAACTTTGCGCACCCCAGAACGATTGCGTGGTAGCATGAAGTCGATCGAAGACGCCGGCAATTGAAGTGTCTGACCGTCAACCATGCAGACAAAGACTTTCTTCTTCCCTGCCGATTTCGCCAACACGCGCGTTCCATAGAAAATGGAGTGCGGTGTGATCGGTATCTTGAGAACCGGTCTCGACACAAGCGCCCACTGCCACCCCTTCGGCGGCTTGGCCGAGATCGATGTGCTTGGGACAAGAAAACGCTCGTCTACCCATCCGGCATACCTGTCGGCCTCGACGACCCGAACGAATCCGTTTCGGCGGGCGCCGACTGTGACAAGATCACCATAGAGCAGCTGACTCTTCCGTTCGGAATTGTATCGGGGCTCGGCCCACAAGTCCAGCACGTTAGTTGTTACGCGGGCATGCATCATCGGCAGTGATGGTACTACCGAAGGGTGTGCGGTTCAATTAAAAAACCGGGGCGTAGACCCCGGTTTAGGTAAGACTATTGTAGACTTCTGCTCAGCGCGACACGGTCGCAAGCGTGGCCTTCATTTTGCCCAATGCCTCCCGGATATTCTCAACCGAATTGGCATATGAGAACCGCACATACCCTTCGCCGTATTCGCCAAACGCGGTGCCAGATAGACAGGCCACCCCTGCCTGTTCGAGCATCATATCGGCGAACTCTCGGGAGGTAAGCCCGGTGCGGGTAATATTCGGGAAGACATAGAAGGCACCTTCGGGCTTAAGGCAGGAAATGCCCTCGATTGAGTTGAGGCCGTCGACAATGACATCGCGCCGCCGATGGAACTCAGCCACCATTTTGTCGATTTCATCCTGCGGTCCGCGCAGCGCCTCGATCATCGCATACTGTGCGAAAGTGGCGGTGGATGAGAAATTGTTGATTGCCAGCGTGAACATGAAGTCGGTCAGCTTGCGAGGCATCACGCCGTAGCCCAGCCGCCAGCCGGTCATCGCGTAGGTCTTGGACATCCCGTCGACGATAATAGTGCGGTCCATCGCGCCGGGAATTGAGGCAATCGATTTGAATTCGTTGTCATACACGATGCGCGAATAGATTTCGTCAGACATGATCCAAAGGTCGTGCTTGTGAGCCAGTTCATACACGGCCTCAAGATCCTCCCACGTCAGCACGCCGCCAGTAGGGTTTTGCGGCGAGTTGAGAATGACCATTCGCGTGCGAGGCGTGATGAGTTTGCGGAATTCGTCGATTGAGAACCTGAAATCACTGTCCTCATGCAGGCGCACCCCCACCGGCTTCGCGCCAAAGAATCGAGTCAGCGATCGGTAGGTCGGATAGCCGGGATTGGGGACAATGATCTCGTCGCCTTCATTGATCAGGGCAATCATCGCACAATAGATGACCGGTTTGGCACCGGGCATGATGATGCAATTCTCGGCAGTCACATTTAGGCCGCGGGTCTTGTTGGCATACTCGGCCACCGCTTCCCGCGCCGCCCAGACACCGCCGGAGGCCGCGTAGTGAGTTTCGCCTTTGCGCAGAGCCGCGATGCCGGCCTCAGTAATATTAGCCGGCGTGTCGAAATCCGGCTCGCCGATTTGAAGATGAATTATTTTCTTGCCCTGAGCTTCCATCTGCCGGGCTTTGGCCAGCACCACAAAAGCGCCCTCTGATTCCAACCGTGAAACTCGTTCAGTATACTGCATGCAATCTCTCTCTGGGTCGTCCTAAGGCAGGTGAATGGTTTTGGTAAAACCGTCGCTTGCCGTCAAATTCATTTTGGGACAATATAAGTGGATTGCATTGTCTGGGCAAGATCGTCTGCCGGTCAGCGAATTTTCTTCGAAAGGCGAAGCTGCTCCCACAAAAACGCGACGGCCTTGCGCAGATCGGACGTAGTACCGGAATTGCCAAGTAGAACATCGGCCGCGGCGT
>CAYVWS010000156.1:5451-5943 GCA_964455535.1 uncultured Ignavibacteriales bacterium
AATACTCTGGCCGACGGCTGGAGCTTCATTCGACTTAGTGCGTCGGCGCGCTTCACTCCTCTGGCGATGAGCCGCTGCAGGCGCGTTTGTTTGGGAGCGCCGACCACCAGAACCAAGTCGACTTCATGCTGCATCTTCCATTCCAGCAGGAGAGCGGCGTCGATCACTACGACTTTTTGTTTCGCCATGGCAGCTTTGGTCTGCCGGTGGATTTCACGTATCAAAGCGGGGTGAACAATCCTATTGAGCTTGGCTCTGGCGGTATTGTCTCGAAAGGCCATCGACGCAAGAGCGCTTCGGTCTATCGCTCCGCCCGTAGAACAGATTGACTCACCATAGGCCTGTTTCAGCTGCTTCTGAATTCGACGGTTGTTATCCAAGAGACTCCGGCCGATCTGGTCGGCGTCGACAACAACAGCTCCCTTCGAGGCCAGTAGCTTCGCCACGGTGCTCTTTCCCGATCCGATCGGGCCGGTTAGTCCGATTATCATG
>CAYVWS010000157.1:0-3633 GCA_964455535.1 uncultured Ignavibacteriales bacterium
TCGGCCGGACAAAAGATCACCAAAGGTCAGCCGCTTTTGGTAATCGAAGCGATGAAGATGGAAAATATTATCAAAGCCAAAGCCGACGGCGTTGTGAACTCGATTCACGCAGTCCCGGGCCGTTCCGTTGAAAAAGGCGATCTGCTTGTGGAGTTTGAGTCCGATGGGCACTAATTCCAAAAAGACACGCTCGGATATCGAGATCCCGGTTGTTGCCAACCCAGGATCGTCCTCTGCCGACTTGTCATCTCCCGGCAAATTCCCATACACGCGCGGTATCTACCCCGACATGTACCGCGGGCGGCTGTGGACCATGCGCCAGTATGCCGGCTTCGGCACCGCCGCCGAAACAAACAAGCGGTACAAATATCTTCTCGAACGAGGCCAAACAGGTCTGTCCGTTGCATTCGATCTGGCCACTCAAATCGGCTATGACTCCGACCACTCGCGCGCCAAAGGCGAGGTCGGCCGCACTGGTGTTGCGATTGACTCTTTGGCTGATATGGAAATCCTGTTCGACGGTATACCGCTGGACAAAGTCTCCACCTCGATGACGATCAATTCTACCGCGGTAATTCTCCTCGCTATGTATATTGCCGTCGGCAAGAAGCAGGGCGTACCGGAAACGCAATTGTCAGGCACCGTTCAAAACGACATTCTCAAAGAGTTTATTGCGCGGGGCACATATATCCTCCCGCCCAAACCGTCGATGCGGATCATCACCGACATTTTTTCTTACGCCAAAGATCATCTTCCGAAATACAACACGATCTCGATTTCCGGCTACCATATCCGCGAGGCCGGAGCCACCGCCGCGCAGGAAATCGCCTTCACACTTTCAAACGCTATCGCCTATGTGCAGGCGGCCCAATCGGCCGGGCTCGATATCGACGATTTCGCGCCGCGGCTGTCTTTCTTTTTCGCTTCGCACAATGATTTATTCGAAGAAGTCGCCAAATTCCGCGCCGCACGTCGGATGTGGGCAATGATCGTCAAAGCGCGCTTTTCGGCCAAGGACAAAAGGTCGATGCTGCTTCGCTTTCATACCCAGACCGGCGGCTCCACACTCACCGCCCAGCAGCCGGAAAACAATATTGTTCGCACGACTATTCAGGCCCTCGCTGCGGTTCTCGGCGGCACGCAGTCGCTGCACACGAATGCTTTCGACGAAGCCCTCGCACTGCCGACCGAAAAATCGGCCGAAATTGCCCTGCGAACCCAGCAAATACTCGCCTTTGAATCTGGCGTCGCCAACTCCGCCGACCCCTTGGGCGGTTCGTACTTCGTCGAGTACCTCACCGATCAAATGGAACAGAAGGCGGGCGCCATCATGGCCGAGATCGACCGTCGTGGCGGTTCAGTTGCCTGCGTCGAGACCGGATATTTCAAAGACGAAATCGCCCGGTCGGCCTGGGAATTCCAGCAGTCGGTCGAGCGCAAAGAGGCCACCCTGGTTGGAGTCAACCAATTCGAGACCTCCGCGTCCGGCGCTCCGTCGATTTTGAAAGTTGACCTGACGCAGGAACAGATGCAAGTTGCCTCGGTAGAAGCTGTACGCACACGGCGCGACCAGTCGAAAGTCGACGAAGCCCTCAGGTCACTCAAGACCAAAGCGGCCGACGGCGACAATATCGTGCCGGCCGTGCTCACCGCCGTTGAGGCATACGCTACTGTTGGAGAAATCTCGGACCTCTTTCGTTCGCTGTATGGAGAATACCATGACGCTCGGTAAATATGTCGCCATCGCCGCTGTCAGCGCCAGTCTGACACTCTGGTTTGGCTGTTCCAAGAAAGAATCCACGCCGACAACGACCAACTCTTCGGGTCAACAGCGCGAACTAACCGACAGCGAACAGATTCAGGCTGCTCTGGATGAGGCGGTCACCCGCTGGCACTACGGCGACAAAGGCGGACTGTACGACATGGAGTGGGAGTACCTGCAGGACAAATACTCCTTCGACGAGTATCTCGAATTTTCCTCTATCAAGCCGCTTTCGGCAGACACCATGGATCGTATGGTCGTCACCGGCACACAGATTTTCCCCAAAGAATCGGCCTGGGTGTATGTCGATGTCCATTTCAAAGGACCGACCGGCTTCGAATCGGTCGTCAAAGATACGCACCTGATGTTCTATCACCGCGACCGGTGGATTCGTCCGATTGCCGGCGCGCATTTCCTGCAGCTTGAGTACGACAATCTCAAAAGAGCGGCCGACTCGGCGGCGGCTGAAGAAGCCAAGCTCGACGGGAACTGATTGGCTGTGGCCGACTCGGTCATCTCACATCTGGGCATCGCCGTGCGCGATCTCGATGCCGCCGTCAAACTCTGGAAAATCCTGCTTGGTTCCAAGCCCATACTGATCGCCGATGTCCCCGACCAGAAAGTTCGCGTTGCGATCTTCGCCAACGGACTCACCGACTCAGGCGGACGCATCGAACTGGTTGCGCCGACCTCACCCGATTCACCGATACAAAAATTTCTGGACAGTCGCGGCGAAGGCCTCCACCATGTCTGTGTGTACGTCCAGAATCTCGATCACCGATTGAACGAATTGACCAGCGCCGGCGTGAAGCTGATCGACAAAGTGCCGCGCATCGGCGCCGAGGGGCATCGCATCGCCTTTGTGCATCCGATGGGAACCGGCGGTGTGCTTTTGGAACTCGAAGAAAAACCCGAAGTCGACAGTTGAATCTACCGTTGAGGGGTGTGCGAACGCTGGTGCGACAGATATTCCGGCGTCGAATCACTCGCCTTTTTTGAAGCCGCGCGGGCGCGACGACGGTACGCAACCAGCAAGAGTACCGCGGCCGCCATCACCAAGCCAAATGTAATCAAATAGGGCGACACTTTCGGCGGATAGACCGAGGCATCTTTGTCGCCGACAAACTCAAAGCTCTCCTGAATCGCATGAATGTCGCTTTCGGCCTCGGCGTATTTTTCTTTGGGGACTTTCGCCCAGAGCGTGAAAAGCGCCTGATTGCCGCTGCCCAGACGGTACAGCACGCCCTCGAATCGATGTCGCAAGTCGAGATTGGCAGTGGTGTCGCGCGAGACGAATTCAAGAATGAACCCGGCCCGGTCGGTGCGGTCAAATCCGGTCGAGGTCAGCAGGCGTGATTCCGGCAGCGAAAGAATGACTTCCTGCACGACCCGGTCTACCGAGGTCCGCAATTCCGCGTTGTTGCGAATGACACTGGGGCCGTTGAATTCCGAACGAAAAATCGAAAGCTGCGCGGCTTTCGCGTCATTGACGATATGAATCGGCAGCGTGAGAGTGTCGCTGATGATCGTCCAGCCGTACGGCAGATCAAGGGCCAGATCCTGGCCGATCGTGCCCGCCTCGGCCGAGACGAGCGCCACAGCCACTACTGTAAGAATCAAAATGTTATTCGCAAATGCACGCATACCGGAATTATCGGTAATTTGTGCCGGTCTTTGAGCGACCGATTTCACCCCCGCTCGTGTCTACATCACCTTACGGCGCATGAAGTGCTTGGACAGCATACTGATACCGATGGCGATGATCACCACCGGCCAGAACCATTTCCAGAATGATCCCGTGATCAGACCGAGCTGGCTTAACAGCATCAACACGCCCATAAGCAGAATCAAAATCCCCAGGAACATCTCAC
>CAYVWS010000157.1:3733-5835 GCA_964455535.1 uncultured Ignavibacteriales bacterium
CTTAACAGCATCAACACGCCCATAAGCAGAATCAAAATCCCCAGGAACATCTCACAAACCTCTTTCGCGATCTTTGGAATCAGGTGCCCTCACCTGACTCCAATCATTCTTTAGAGCTTCTTCAGTTTAGATACTACAATCGCCGCGATTTCTTCAAGCATTTTTCGGTCGTCGTCGGTGAAGGCGGCCAGTGTATTCGAGTCGATATCGATCTCACCCAGACACAAGTCTCGGTCCATGAGCGGCACGACTATCTCAGACTTAGTCGTGACCGAGCAGGCCAAAAAGCGCGGATCGGCATTGACATCGTCGACAATAATCGACCGCTTCTGCGAAGCCGCCGCGCCGCATATGCCCTGATTGAACTTGATACGCGTATGCGGGGTCGGCGGACCGACATAGGGGCCAACCTGCAGCTCGTCGCCGTCTACCAGATAGAACCCGGTCCAGTTCCATTGGTCGGAGAAGCCATCGATCAGTTTGATCGCCGCCTCAAGAACGCTGTTGCGAGTCCTTTCACTCCCGACGGCCGACCTGACGGCCTCAATCAGTTGCTGTCTCTTTGCATAAGTCATAGGCGATCTCGTATTGCGCGCAAATTCTCTTTGGTCGTAGTCGGTTCGATAGCGCACCCCGGCCCTATGATCAGTTGGCCGGCCGAATACCGGTCTTTGAGCTGATCTATGAAATACGCTATTTCATCGGGCTGACTCCGCAGCAGCCAGCCGGTATGATCCACGCCGCCTACCAGTCGATGATTGGGAAGGGCAGCAAGCCCTTTATCAAGGGGCAGGTTGGTCGGATCGAACGAATTCCAGTTGATCATTTTAGCCGGATACTTTTGTGCCGCCAACTGCGTCAAATAGCAGTTCGAATGGCAGACATGGAGCAGGTTGATCGCATCATCGCCCGCCGCCTGAATTACCGGCAGATCATAGGGGAGACCGAAGCGCTGATACTGTTCCCACGTGACAAAATCCGACGATGCCCACTGCGTCGTGGCAAAAAATATCCCGTCGGCGCCGGCGTTGCGAAGTTCGGAGACAAATCGCGCAAACGTATCCGCAATTGCCCTAATCGCTGATTCAACCAGATCAGGGTTTCTGTCCAGATGCTCGACCAGCATCTTGTTGTCTTCAACCATTCGCCCGGCAATCGCAAGCGGCGTGAAGATTGTCATCAGAAGCGGCAGTTCTTTATCAGACCGCTTTCTGATAATCGAAACCAGCTTCAGATGTTCAGCCAACGCCGGAGCATCCAGCGGAAGAGGCATGATATTGGCCCAGTCTTCGATCTTTGTTATTGGATACTCGATCTTCCGGTGCTTTTCAAACTCGCTTTTGGAAAACTCATGCCGGAACCCCCAGTCCTCGATATGATAGTCGGCGCGGGGGTTGATCTTCATGAAATCCCAGTCGTACTCGCGCTGAAACCAGAGCATGGCGTCGGCGGTGCCCTCGGCCGAGTTTTCCATATGGAAGAAGTGCCGCCACAGCGACGCGGCATAACGGTCGGGCTTCTGGCCGGCGAGAATCGTCAAAATGCGTTCGCGATGCGATAGTTTTGCCATATTGTTGGTGTAACGATGCCTAATTCGAGAAGTTTCTTCAACAGGAAATTAGCGGGGCAGGGGAGAGACCTTGATTGATCGCCCTCCGAAGAGTATTCTGCCGCTGTTATGACTATGCCCAGCGCGGGACAACCCGACGGCCTCATCATCCGCGAACTTTTGCCCGCCGATTCACTCGAAGATCTGACCGAACTCCTGCACCGGTCATACAAGCAGCTTGCCGATATGGGTTTTCGATATTTGGCGACCCATCAGGATGTCGATACCACGCGTGAGCGGATTTCACAGGGGGTCGCTTTTGTCGCGGTACTGAACGGCGCGTTGGTCGGGACGATTGTCTTCACCCTGCCAGAGCACACGCATCTGCCAAAAGGCAGGCCGATCGCCGGAGCAGGAAAGCTCAATCAACTCGGGGTGGAACCGTCGATGCAGGGAAGAGGCATCGGCAAGCGGCTCTTTGTGCATGCCGAACAGTACGCCCGCGCCGCCGGAGTCACCGCGCTGGTTCTAGACACTTCCGAAAATGCCACGC
>CAYVWS010000158.1:0-5710 GCA_964455535.1 uncultured Ignavibacteriales bacterium
GATCCCCAGAAAGTGCATGGGGATAAAAGCGAGCCCGACAGCAATAGGCAGAGTGATAATCGGCACTAACGCCGAACCGAAATGAAAGAGAAAGATGAGGATGACGACCGCCACCACAATCATTTCTTCGATCAGCGACTGACGCAGAGTCGCTATGGCGCGCGTGATCAGATTGCTGCGGTCATAGACAGTCTTGAGGGTCACACCGGACGGAAGCGACGGCGCCAGTTCAGCCATTTTCGCCTTGACCCGTGCGATCACATCAAGCGCATTTTCACCGTAGCGCATTATGACGATACCGCCGACGGTCTCCCCCAGTCCATCGAGATCACCGATACCTCGACGAATATCCGGCCCAAATGATATCTCCGCTACATCACTCAGCAGAATCGGTGTCCCGGCGGACGAATTACCCAGACTAATTTTGCGCAGCGCCTCGATGTCCTGAACATATCCCCTGCCCCGCACAAAATATTCACGTCCGGATTGTTCAATGACCCGCGCGCCGACTTCGTTGTTGCTTCGACTAATCGCCCCGGTGACATCGCCGGTCGAAAGTCCATAGGCCTGAAGTTTGGTCGGGTCAACTTCGACCTGATACTGCTTCTGGAAGCCGCCAATCGACGCCACGCCCGACACCCCCGGCACCGACGACAGCGCATACTGCAAATTGAAATCCTGATACGCCCTCAGATCGGCAATCGAGTGCGTGTTGCTTGTATCGACTAATGCGTACTGGAATACCCAGCCAACCGACGACGCATCCGGGCCGATGGTGGGTGACACTCCGGCCGGAAGCTTCGCTTCGAATTGCTTCATGTATTCCAGCACCCGACTGCGTGCCCAATATAAATCTGTGCCGTCCTCGAAAATGACATACACGAACGACATGCCGAGCATCGAGTAGCCGCGCACCGCTTTGACTTTCGGCGCGGCCAACAGCGAGGTCACGACCGGATAGGTGATTTGATCCTCAACTAAATCGGGACTCCGCCCCATCCACTCCGAGTAGATGATTACTTGCACGTCGGACAGATCTGGAATTGCATCAAGCGGGATACTCTTCATCGAGTACCATGCCCCGAGCACAGCAAAGATCGTCCCGATTATCACCACCGCCCGGTTGCGAGCGCAAAAATCTATGACAGCGCGGATCATAACATTCGCCTAATGTTGGTGCTCAACTTTTGGAGTTGACGACATTCCCGAGACGGCCGCTTTGATGCGGCTCTCGGAATCGATCAGGAAATTCGCATTGGTCACCACCGACTCTCCGACTGTCACGCCTGACAGAATCTCAACCCGATCACCACCGCGTTTGCCGACTCTAACCACTCGCGGAATGAAGTGCGTGGAATCTTGCACGACGAACACGTACTGGGTCTCGCCGCCGTCAAGTATCGCATCGGACGGAACAGTGACCGCCATTGAGCCCGGCTCGGCGATGTTCACGGTCGCATACATGCCGGGCTTAAGCGCTCGGGCGCCGCGAGTGACTTCGAGGCGAATCTTCCCGGTTCGCGTTTTCTCAGAGACCTGCGGATAGATGTAAGCAACCCGCGCTTCTATCGGATCGCTGGCGGAGGCGGTCGTCACCGCGGCTGCCTGTCCGATTCGAATTCCCGCCAAGTCGGCCTCGTAGGCCTCGGCGATCAACCAGACAGCATTCTGATCGGCTATCGAATAGAGAGTAGCGTCGGCGCCCGCCCACTGACCGTCGTTAACCGCTTTCTCATAGATGTATCCATTAACAGGACTGCGCACGATCAATTCGGCCAGCGGCGCGTTGGTCGTATCCATACTGGCGATGTCGCTCGGCTTAAGTCCGAAAAACAGAAGGCGATACCGCGATGCCTCGAACAGTTCCTTCTTTGCTCGCATTGCCGCCGTGTCGCCAGTCAGACGTGCCAATGCCTTCTTTGCCAGAATGTACTCCTGCGACGCTGCGAACAGCTCCTGGCTGTACATCACAAGCAGCGGATCGCCTTCCTTGACCGTCGCGCCGGTTTCTACAACTAATGCTTTGGTCACCCAGCCGCCGGCCCGAAGATGAATGTGCACCAACTTAGTTTCATCAACTGTCACGAATGCGGTGAGACGTTTTGTCCCGCCGATACTCGTTCGCTCGGCGACAGCCGTTTGAAGTCCGATCAATTTCAGCCGTTTCGGTTCAATCGTGACCGGCACCAAGCCGGCAACCGTTGATGCCTCATTCATGTGTCCTTCGTGTTCTCCAGACGACGTCGGCTTATCGGTGACCAATTCCAAATCCATGCCGCAGATCGGGCATTCGCCCGCAGTGTCGGAGATGATTTCCGGATCCATCGGGCAGGTGTACTGGCCCGGTTTGGCAACATTGCTCGCGGGAGTCGCGTTATCAGCGGGCACTTGCTCAAGGAACATGTTACACTTCGGGCAGCGACCCGCTGTGTCGGACACAACTTCCGGATGCATTGGGCACGTGAATTGACCGGGTTTGGCGTGCGGAGTCGCATCACTTTCTTTCGACATTGCCATCTCGGTCGACGCAGTGTCACCGCCGACGGGAACAAGCGACATACCGCAAATCGGACAGTCACCGGGCTGACTGGAAATGTAGGTGGGGTGCATCGGACAGTGATATTGAGTGGCGGCGCTGTTTCCCGATTGCGCAAAGGGAGCCAATCCAAAGAAACCGAGCACCATGACGAGTGCAAAAAGCCCCATTCCGCCCAAGATGACCCAACGTACGGTTGACATTGTGTGTGTCAACGGCGGGGCCGCTTCTTCGCCTTCAGGCAAATAGTCGTGAGAGTTCAATTCTTCATTCATATCGTCGTCTCCATCTACTCCCCGTTATGTCCCGCAATAGGTTGACTCGGATCGACGAGAAATCGCGAGACCTGATCCATAGTCACCGCCAATTCCAGACGAAGTTGAATCAAAGTGATTCGGTCGCCGATCAACTGCATTGAATATGTCAGAAGGTTGCCAAGATTCATCTGGTTGGTTCGATATGCCGCCAGCGCCGCCTGGTAAGACTGCTCCGATGCCGGAATGACGTCGTGTTCGTAGCCGGCAATCGACGCGCTCACTTTGAGAGCGCTCGAATGCAGCGACTTCACTTGAGACGCAACGTCACGCTTTGTCTGTTCCTCTTGCGCTGCGGTGGCCTGGCTCATCAGTCGCATCGACTGCGCCATGTTGCCGTTGCGTTTCCCTGAAAACAGCGGCAGCGAAATATTCGCTCCGAAACTGAGCATGTTGTCTCGTGGCATGATCTCACCCATCTCATTGGGACCATCGCGACGGATTCCATAGGAGGCAGATAGCGTCAGCATCGGCCAGCGCATCCTTCCCTCCGCCTGCGCCGACAAGGCGAACGCCTCACGTTGATTTTGTAGGCGAGTTAATTCAACATAGGAACCGAGGGCTTGATTAACCCATGCCGAATCGCTGGGTGGAATGCTCTCAGTCGGCAATGATTCAAGCGACACTGAATCATCAATATCGTTTCCGGTCATGGCCGCGAGACGGTTCGCCGCCGCGACGACTTCCTGTTCGGCTGATCTTATCTGTGACTCGAACCGAAATGCCGAGGCCTGCGCTGAAGTGACTTCGGCTTGCCCCCCCAAACCGATCTTGAACCGATCAGTTGCGGTCTGCACCATTTCCAATTGAATGGCGCGCTGATTGCGTAGTTCCGTCAGAATTTGACGTTTGTAGTACAACTCATGATACGCGGTGCGGACCTCGTCTTGAATCTCAAGCGCCGTCATTTGCGCCATCGCGTCGGCGGCATCGGCGGTTCGATGTTCTGCCTTCGCGCTCAGTCCCTTTTGACCGGCCAACGGAATCGACTGACTGACCCCGAACATGGTCATTGTCATCGGATCCATCCGCAAATCGAAGTTGGTCGGAATATTGTTCACGCCGAACATGAGCATCGGGTCGTCCCACGCCCCCGCCGATCGGGCTTTCGCTCGAGCCGCCTGCGCCATGTGCTGAGCTGAAGCGTAGGCGCCGTTATTCGCCAGTGCCGATCCAATAGCCCGGTTCAAAGTCAGCGCCTCGCCCCCCCACAAAGAGCCGCAAAGGCCAGGCGTCAGCACAGCCGCTGCAACGACCACAAAAATGTAGAGTCTAGTCATCGCGGTAGTTCAATGGCAAGACCAGTGCCAAACGCTCCCACCTGGGCCGGATGCACCTCCGCTGAGCCGCCAACGCGGCTCAATTGGTTGATGATCAATGCGTTACATGAAACTCGGCCAATTGCTCACGACGACAAAACCCCATGCGAAAAAGATTCGATTGTACATAGTTATCTATTAAAGTGTAGAATATTCTACGACTAGATAGTACAAAATTTCTTCACGTCGTTCGACGCAGTTGACCAAGCGTCGCCGCTAAAACCCTTGCCCAATAGTCGATCTGTCGATAGTATAAGCTATCCACATGATTGCCCCCGTAGCTCATCTGGATAGAGCATCTGCCTTCTAAGCAGAGGGTAACAGGTTCGAGTCCTGTCGGGGGTATAATAATTATGAGTCATCTCACCCAACATCCATCCACGTTTTGTACGACTGAAACGCCGCTCGCCATTGTCGGCGTATCAGACAAGGATTTCGGAGGCGCGATTTATGAAGAATTGAAAAAGCGTGGATATACCGTCGCGCCCGTGAATCCAAAACGCGGACAATTCGACGGCGACAGGTGCTACGCTTCCCTTTTGGAACTACCGCCGATTATCAAACATGCCGTCATAGCACTTTCTCCCGAAAACGCGAGTCGAGTCGTTGAGGATGCGATCGATACAGGATTCACTCATCTTTGGTTTCAACAAGGGAAGGACTTTAGCGAGGCAATCACCAAAGCAAATTCAGCAGGAATGATGACTGTCAGCCGCAAGTGCATTCTTATGTACGCTCCGCCCGTCTTTGGCATTCACGGATTTCATCGATTCATCGCCAAGGCAATCAAACAATTCTGATTTCCCCAAATGAATTTCGACTTGACAGGCCGGCACCTGCTCCATAAAATGTGCCCAAGCGTAAATGAAAACGAATTTCATTTCGCGTAAGACATTGACATTCAATTAGATCGGAGAGCTGAAAATACCCTCAAGAGGCCGCTCTCACAACAGGTTAGGAGTTGCAAGATGTTTGTCATGATGAATCGCATGGTCGTCCCCGAAGAGCACCGCACCCGCTTCGAGCAAATGTTTGCCACCCGCGCCAAAGCGGTGGATCGTCGCCCCGGCTTCTTGAAAGCTGAAATTCTGAAGCCGAAAAACGGAAACGAGTATATTGTCATGACCCACTGGGAATCAGAAGCGGCCTTTGACGGCTGGGTGAATTCGAAGGAGTATGCCGAAGGTCACCAACGAGTGGGTGAATTCAAAGGCCATGATGGCAAGAGTATGTTGACCTCGAAAGTCGAGAAATATGAAGTCTTCGCCGAGTGAACCGGCGACTGCCGAGATGACCACTGAACCAATCGAAAGTACACGGCGTTCGGGGATATTCAGGCGGTTTTGGGACAGCGTCCGGCAGATCAAGCGCGATCTCCGGGCGCCGATCGAGGGAACCGAAGGGCTGTCGCGCGGTCAGAAATTCAGCGCGCGCTTTCGGTTTTTGTTCAAGCGTCACGGCTGGAAACTGGTCTGGGCGTTTTTCATTTTCTATCTGGTGAGAGACCTGATTTTGTACATCCTCCTCCCCTACCTCGTCGC